>NZ_JBXAWS010000016.1:0-116104 GCF_057292075.1 Stenotrophomonas sp. 1L-E-5-B-C3 | reverse complement strand
GCCCTTCAAGGTCGTCATGTGTGCAGTGATGCGCAAGCTCATCCATCTGATTTGGGGCGTACTGAGAAGTGGCCGACCCTTTGAGCCTGACGTCGCCCTTGCCTAGGCGAGGGCGACACGGTATCTACATTGGTGCAGCTCCAACCTTGAACCGGCCATTCAGCCGGAAGTGCATCCGCAGCCAGTTGCAGCTAGATTAGCGTCATGTCCCTGGCCTCGACCCTGCTCCGTGTCGTGCTCATGCTCAGCCTGTTGCTCAACGGGCTGAACGCGGCCATGGCCAGCGGTCACGAGGAAATGGGCCGGATGGCGCATGCCATGGCCATTGCCGCCGACGGCGGTGACCCTGACTGCCACCATCACGCGGGCATGCAGGCCGACGAGGCCCCGCAGGCCAAGGCCCCCGCCCACGACGCTCATTGCCAGATCAAGGACTGCGTGCGCAGCTGTGCCCAGCACCCGCTGCTGGTAGTGCTGCCGTTGCCGGTCATGGCCGGCCCGGCATTGTCGCTGGCCCCGCAGCCGATGCCGGCCAATGGCCGCCCGGCGCCGCCGCTGCCGCCGATCTCGCGTCCTCCCATCGGCTGATTCCACACGCATCGTGCGCCCTGCGCACCGCAGCCGGCCGCCTGCCGGCGTCTTTACGTGTCTGGAGTCACCACCATGAATACCCGCATTCCCCCCGGCCCGGGCGCTGTGCCCATGCCGTCGCGCCGCCTGTTCGTACAGGGCCTCGCCGCAGGTGGCGTGGTTGCCGGCATCGCCGCTGTCGGCGTGCCGCAGCGCGCGCTTGCTGCTGCCAGTGCCGCCCCCCGCCTGGCCGGCGCCCCTGCCGTGCTCAGCGATACCCGCGTTGAACTGGCCATCGGCGAATCCCTGGCCAACTTCACCGGCCGCACCCGCCCGGCGATCACCGTCAACGGCTCGCTGCCCGCGCCGATCCTGCGCTGGCGCGAAGGCCAGACCGTGGACCTGTTCGTGCGCAATACGCTGGAACGCCACCCGACCTCGATCCACTGGCACGGCATCCTGCTGCCGGCGAACATGGATGGCGTGCCCGGCCTGAGCTTCAACGGCATCGGCCCCGGCGAGACCTACCATTACCACTTCGAGCTGAAGCAGTCGGGCACCTACTGGTACCACAGCCACTCCATGTTCCAGGAGCAGGCCGGCCTGTACGGCGCGCTGATCATCGACCCGGCCGAACCGGCGCCGTACCACCACGACCGCGAGCACGTGATCATGCTGTCCGACTGGACCGACATGGACCCGGGCGCGCTGTTCCGCCGCATGAAGAAGCTGGCGGCCTACGACAATTACTACATGCGCACGCTGCCGGACTTCCTGCGTGACGCGAAGCGCGACGGCTGGTCGGCGGCGCTGTCCGACCGTGGCATGTGGGGGCGGATGCGGATGACCCCGACCGACCTGTCCGACGTCAACGCCAACACCTATACCTACCTGATGAACGGCACCGCCCCGGCCGGCAACTGGACCGGTCTGTTCCGCAGTGGCGAGAAGTTGCTGCTGCGCTTCATCAATGGCGGGTCGATGACCTACTTCGACGTACGCATTCCTGGCTTGAAGATGACCGTGGTCGCCGCTGACGGCCAGTACATCCACCCGGTGAGTATCGATGAATTCCGCATCGCCCCGGCCGAGACCTACGACGTGCTGGTTGAACCGAGCGGCCAGGATGCCTACACGATCTTCTGCCAGGACATGGGCCGCACCGGCTACGCCGCCGGCACGCTGGCGGTTCGCCACGGCCTGCAGGCGCCGATTCCCGAGCGCGACCCACGCGTGCTGCTGACCATGGCCGACATGGGCCATGGCATGGGCGGTGGCGGTCACGACATGGCAGCGATGAAGGGCATGGAAGGTGGCTGCGGCGCCAGCATGGGCCACGGCGCGCATGGCGGCGGCGATTCCGCCAGCAAGGCACCGAAGCACCCGGCCAGCGAACGCAACAACCCACTGGTGGACATGCAGAGTTCGGCCACCGAACCGAAGCTGGACGACCCTGGCATCGGCCTGCGCGACAACGGCCGCCAGGTGCTGACCTACGGCGCAATGCGCAGCCTGTTCGAGGATCCAGATGGCCGCGAACCGAGCCGCGAGATCGAACTGCATCTGACCGGCCACATGGAGAAGTTCTCCTGGTCGTTCGATGGCATTCCCTTCGCCAGTGCCGAACCACTTCGACTGAACTACGGCGAGCGCATGCGCATCGTGCTGGTCAACGACACCATGATGCAGCACCCGATCCACCTGCATGGTGTGTGGAGTGATCTGGAAAACGCGCAGGGCGAGTTCCAGCTGCGCAAGCACACCATCGACATGCCACCGGGCACCCGCCGCAGCTACCGTGTGCGCGCCGATGCACTCGGCCGCTGGGCCTATCACTGCCATCTGCTGTACCACATGGAAGCGGGCATGATGCGCGAAGTGAGGATCGAAGAATGAGCCGCTCACTCCTTTCTCCCAGCCTGCTGGCCCTGGGCCTGGCGGCGGCGCTGCCGGTGTTCGCGCAGTCGCATGCCGGCCATGACATGGCCGCGATGAACGCGCCCGCGAAAACCGCGAAGTCGCCGGTCGAACCGGTCGATCATTCGAAGATGGATCATTCAAAGATGGATGCCGGTGCGATGGATCATGCCGGCATGGACCATTCCAAGATGGACCATGGCGCGATGCAGCCCACGTCGACGGACCAGGTCACGATGGACCATTCCAAGATGGACCACGCGGCCATGGGCCACGGTGCGCCCGCCCCCACCGAACCGCGCGAACCCATTCCGGTGCCGACCGATGCCGACCGTGCCGCCGCATTCCCGCCGATCGCCCATGGTGCGATGGAGCACGCACCGGAGATCAACAGCCTGCTGCTAATCGACCGTCTTGAACACTGGGATGGCAAGAGCAGCAACGGCCAGGCCTGGGAGGCCACCGGTTGGATCGGCGGCAACATCAACCGCCTGTGGCTGCGCACCGATGGCGAGCGTAGTCGTGGCCGCACCGAATCATCGTCGCTGGAAGCGCTGTATGGCCGCAGCGTGTCGCCCTGGTGGGACGTGCTGGTCGGCGTGCGCCAGGATTTCCGCCCCGCCGATTCACGCACCTGGGCGGCGATCGGCATCCAGGGTCTGGCGCCGTACAAGTTCGAGAGCTCAGCCACGCTGTACATGGGCTCCGGTGGCCAGGTACTGGCCAAGGCCGAGGTCGAGTACGACGTGCTGCTGACCAACCGCCTGATCCTGCAGCCGCTGCTGGAAGCCACCGTCGCGGCCAAGGACGAGAAGGAGTACGGCATCGGCCGTGGCCTGAACAAGGTCGAAGCCGGGCTGCGCCTGCGCTATGAGTTCAGCCGCCGCTTCGCGCCCTACATCGGCATCAGCCACGAACGCACGTTTGGCGACACCGCCGACTACGCCGGTGACCACGCGCGCGACACGCGCTGGGTGGCCGGCGTGCGCATGTGGTTCTGAGCAGCGTTACGTGAGCAGTGGCCGGCCCCGGCAGCCGCCGGGGCCGGCTACACTGCGCCACGTTCCAATGCAGGCACCGCCATGTCGTTGCAGATCCGCCGCGCCACCCTTGCCGACGTCGACGCGCTGTCGGCGATCGCCATCGCCACCTACACCGAGACCTGGGGCGATTCGTATCCGACGCAGGACCTGCACGATTTCCTGCAGGATCACTACAGCGGCGAACCGCAGCGCATCGAACTGTCCGACCCACGCAGTGCCATCTGGCTGCTGATGGACGATGATGCCGTGGTCGGCTATCTGGCCGCCGGTGCCAACACCCTGCCGCATGCGGATGCGCGCGAGGGCGACATCGAACTGAAGCGGTTCTACATCCTGGCCGCACACCAGAACGGCGGCCATGGCGCGCGCATGATGGACGCGTTCATGGCCTGGCTGGACCAGCCACACCGCCGCACCCTGTGGGTGGGCGTGTGGGAGGAGAATTTCGGCGCGCAGCGCTTCTACTCGCGTTATGGCTGCAGCAAGGTTGGCGAGTACGACTTCATCGTCGGCGACAGCCGCGACCGTGAATTCATCCTGCGCCGCCCGTGATCACGCGCCTTTTGTGGAGTCGAGCGCAGCTCGACTCCACAAGTTAGAAATCGAACAGCTCGGAGAGGAAGCTCTCCTTCTTCTTTTTCTTGTAACCGTGGCCGTGCTGTTGGCCGCGATTGTCCTCGTAGCGCTGGCCCAAGTGGCGGGTATCACGGTGCATCACCGGCGGCGGAGAGGATGCCGGATGCTGCTGCACAGGCGCGGGCGGCGGCACGGCCGCACCGGCACCGGCGCGCTCGATGATCTTGTCCAGTTCACCACGATCCAGCCACACGCCTCGGCAGCCGGGGCAGTAGTCGATCTCGATGCCATGGCGCTCGGCCATCTGCAGGGTCTGGGTCTTGCACACGGGGCACAGCATCGGCATTGCTCCTGTCGGTCTGACCTCGACTGTACCTGCGCGGTGATGACTGTGCGGCAACGCATGACCGATGGCACAGGGACTTCCGACGCGTGCCGGTATTGCCGAAGGGCCCGACACTGCAGGCTTGTTCCGCAGGGAGTGCGTACATGACAATTCTGTCCCGCTTGCCCTCCGCCACACGCCTGTTGCTGGTCCTGCTGGGCGTTGGCCTAGGCCTGAACCTGCGCGATATCGCCGCAGCCGCGGGCACTCCGATTCCTGCCCTGCCCATGCCCTACGGCGGCAGCCTGCTGGACAACGCACTGGCAGTGCTGGTGGCGCTGCTGCTGGCCGCGCTGCTGCGGCCCCGTGGCATGGGCCTGCTGGCCAGCCTCGGCCTGCGTGGAAACGGCTGGCGCGGTCCGATGTGGGTGCTGCTGGCCAGCCTCCCCTGCTGGCTGGGACTGGCGCTGCTCGGTACTCCGAACACGGCGCTGACCGCGCTGGACGCCACAATGCTGGCCGTACTGTTCCCGCTGGCCGAGGAAGTGCTGTTCCGCGGCCTCGGCTTCGTGCTGCTGGTGAAGCTCGTGCGCGGCCCGTGGCCGCTGCTCGCGCTGCCGCAGGCGCTGCTGTTCGGCATGGTGCACTGGCTGGGCTTCGGTGGGTTCGACGGTGGCGGCATCGCGCTGTTCATCGGTGCGATCATCGCATTCGGCGGCTTCATCTTCGCCTGGCTCGACCGCCTCGACGGTGACACCCTGTGGTGCGGCCTGGTGCTGCACGTTTCGATGAACCTGGCCTGGAACGTGTTCAGTCTGGATGACGCTGTTGCGCTGGGCTGGCAGGCCACCAGCCTGCGCATCGGCACGACCCTGCTGGCGGTTGCGGTACTGGCCTGGCACGTGCGCCGCCAGCGCCGCAACCGGGTGTAACGCCCACTTAGCTTGCCGTGCACGCCGGGATCACCCCCGGCTTGCGCATACTTGCGCGCCTTCCGCTCCCCCTGTTGTCCGGAGTTGCCGCGTCATGTTGCTGTCCAAGCGTTTTGTGGAACCGCGCGTCCTGCTGATCGAGGACGCCGAGGAAACCCAGGAACTCAGTCGTCTCGCCCTGGAAAGCCAGGCCTGCCAGGTCACCGCTGTCAGCAGCGCCGAGGCCGCACTGGGCCTGCTCAACGCCGGCGAACCGTTCGACCTGCTGTTCACCGACGTCTGCCTGGGCGGCATCAGCGGCATCGAAACCGCCAACCGCGTGCGCGAGCACCTGCCGCAGCTGCCGATCCTGGTCACCTCCGGCATGGACCAGCACCGCGTGCTGCCGCAGCTGCGCGCCGGCATCCACTTCCTGCCCAAGCCGTACAGCATGAGCGAACTGCTCGATGCCATCCGCCTGTGTTTCCGCCATGCGGCGGATGCCACGTTGATGCCGCCGCCGCAGGCCAGCGCGGCCTGAGGCAATCATCCACGCATGGCGTGGATGCGACCGGCCATCAATCGCCGGTGTACGGCCCATCGCCCGGCATCACCTCCAGCAGTGCACGAGTGATCACCCGCGGGTAGACCGTGAGATGGTCCTCGCCGTCAATCACCACGTTGTCCACCTGCAGCTTGCGGCCACTGCGCTGCAACTGGGTGGTGAAGTCCGCGGTCTGCCGCAGCATGTCGTTGCCGGTTGAATAGCGCGGCCCTGGCTTGTCCGTCTCGTAGCTTCCTACCGACAGCAGCACGCGCGTAGGCTGCGAGGGAATCACGGCGGCATCCTGCATGCGCGGCAGCAGAAGCTGGTCGAACCACAACGAAGGACTGGACAGGATGTAGGTACTGAACAGGTCCGGCTGGGTGGTCAGCACGTAGGTACCGAACAGCGCGCCATAGGAATGACCGGCGAACACGCGCCGGGCCGGATCGGTGCGGTAGCGCGCATCGATCATCGGCAGCACCTGTGCGGCCAGGAAATCGCGGTAGTGTGCGGCGCCGCCGTAGGTGACGTCATCGCTGTAATAGCCCTCGGCGGTACGCGCCGGATTGCTGGGCGTGTAGTCGCGCGAGCGACTCTGCTTCGAGGTCAGGCCTTCCTGTGGAGGCAGCCCAACCAGGATGAAATTCTCGATGTTGACGCCCTGCTGCCCCACCAGATTGCGCACGCTGCGCACCAGCGGGAAGCTGTACAGCGCATCGGTCACGTACAGCACCGGGTAGTGCTTCTCAGGGTGCGCGGCATAGTCGGCCGGCAGCGCCACCCATATCGGGTAATCGCGGCCCACAGGATCGTGCACGCGCAATGCTTCGGTATCCGGCAGCACCACGCCCGGCGCAGCGGTGGCCGCGCTTTCCTTCGCTTCATTCTGCGTTGCCGGTGGCGCCACCGACATCGCGCAGCCACTCACGGCCAGGCAGGCCGCCACACTCCATCCACGCACACGCTGCATCCGCGCTCTCCCGTTGCGGGCGGCGCACCCGGGTGGCGCCGCTACCGCATCCTCACACGTCGTGCGATGCAGTGCCACGCCAGGTCAGGGCGAGGCCGGCGGCGCCGCAGGGAACAGCGTGCGCAGCGCCTGCAGGGCGGCCGGGTGATAGATCGTGGCGTGGGTTTCCTCCGGCAACGGCAGGTACTTCACCAGCGGTGACGGCGAGGCCTGCTGCAGCAACGCGGCCAGTCGTGCAGTGGATGCGGCCAGTTCCGGCTGTCCGCTGCTGGCCAGGAACACACGGGTCTGCGCCCGCGTCACAGCCGGCAGCTGCTTGGCCGCAGCGGCCAGCATCGTGCCCCGGTTCCACCACAGACTGGGGTCCAGCGCGATGTAGCTGTTGAACAGTGTCGGTTCCTGCAGCAGCGTCTCGATCACGAACAGGCCGGCCAGCGATTCACCGATCAGCGCGCGCTCGTCGGTGGTCGGGTAGCGCTGGCGTACCTGCGGCATCAGTTCATCGCGCAGGAAGCTGCGGTAGGCCGCCGATCCACCGATGCGCGGCGCGATCTTCTGGTCCTGCGGGTCGTTGCTGGGGCCGGTCATGTCGCGACGGCGCTCGGTGTTCTCGATGCCAACCAGCAGGAACGGACGCATGCTGCCGTTGCCGCTCAGCACCTGTACCAGCCCGGCCACATGCAGGAAATCCTCGCCGATGCCGCCATCGGCCATGTACAGCACTGGCAACGGTGCCTTCGGGTCCAGGCCCCAGGGTTGCGGGCGGTAAACATTGATGCGGCGGGTCTCGCCCAGCGCCTTCGATTCGATGGTGAAGGTCTCGCCGATGACCAGTGAGGTTGCCGGCGCAGCCTGCGTGGTCGTTGCCCGTTCGGCGGCCATCAACGGGGAGACGGAGACAGCGGACAGCAGAAGCGACAGCACGATCAAGCGCATGGGGCGGCCCATCTAGAGAAAGTGCCGAGCATAGCGTCAGGGCCTCGAGCCGGGTGGGTCGCACTGCAATGCGATGGATTCACGTGAAGGCACATCCCTGCCGAATGCTCGATTCTGGTCCATGCCTGCTGGAACCATGATGATCCCGCCGAACGACGACGGGCCGGGATGGCGCTATGCTCGAACCTGGCAGCCCCAGCCGCCCTAGCCGACCACTACAAGGAGGTTTCGATGTTGAGTGCATTGATTGCTGTTGCCCTTGCTGCAGGCTCACCGCAACCCACAGGGAGCCAATCCACATCTGCGTCGTATGCGGACTGCCTGCTGGGTCATATCCAGCCGGGGTTATCCGATCACGCAGTGCAACTGGTGCAACAGGCCTGTGCGTCGAAGTATCCGGAAAGCTTCGTCGCATCGATGGAACTGGAGCGCAGGATGAGTGCACAGCGCCTGGCCGCCTTCGAGGCGGAACGCGTCGCGATCGAGCGCTCTGCGAATGCGGCAGCAACGGCCGCACAGGAAGCTGCCGACGCAGCATCCGCAACGGCAAAAGGAGCGCGGACGAAGTAGGAGCCCGACGCTGGAAGCAACAAAAAAGGCACCGCTGAGCGGTGCCTTCCTGAATGACCTGGGTCATTGAGTGCAATGGTGGGCCGTGAAGGATTCGAACCTTCGACCAAAAGATTAAAAGTCTTCTGCTCTACCGACTGAGCTAACGGCCCATTGCACTGCCCCGGCCTTTCGGCGGGGTGGGCATTCTACCCTACTTTGCCGGGCGGGGTGAAACCCCGGCGTGTCGAGGTTGCCGGCCAGCGGCCGGCACTACCCGATCTGGTGAGCCCGCTTAAACCTTCCGGGCCTCCGTCGCATCCCATCTGTGATCCTTCCCCGGAGCCACGGATGCGCCTGCCCTTCTGCCTCATTGCCGCCCTGCTGCTGCCCTGTGCAGCACTGGCCGCCCCGCCCCAGGTCGTCACTGAAGATATCGGCCGCTTCTGGGCCACCTATGACGCGGTGCGCGCCGAGCCTGATGCCGAGCGCCAGGTGGCGCTGGTCCAGCAGCACTACATCGATCCGGGCAGCCCCGGTCTGCACGCGCTGATGCAGGTCCGCAACTACACCGCCCGCGAGTACGCCGAAGCGATGCGCTCCTGGCCGCGCTTCTGGAACTCGGTACGACCGCTTACCGCCAACGCGCAGCAGGCCAGCGCCACGCTGGAACGGGATCTTTCCGACTTCCGCGCGCTCTACCCGGCTTTGCGCCCGGCCACCATCACCTATGCGGTAGGCGTGCTGCGCACCGGCGGCACCACGCTGGGCGACAAGGTGCTGATCGGGGCGGAGATGGCGTTGGGCGATGAGCGCGTGGACGTGAGCGAGCTGCCGGAACCGATGCGCAGCCGCCTGCGGATCTTCTACGACAGTCGGCCCGGTGCGAACAACGCGCAGAACAACCTGCACGAATACGTGCACACCCAGCAACGCGAGACCACGGGTAGGCTGGCCCAGTACGTGGTGCGCGAGGGCGTGGCCGAGTATGTGGCGGAGCGCATCAGCGGACGCCGGCCGGCGTTGCCTCTGTACACCTACGGGCCCGCGCACGAAGCGGAAATCCGCACGCGCTTCATTGCTGAGATGGATGGTGATGACCTGGACAACTGGCTGTACAACAGCGCCCGCAATCCGTTCGGGGTGAGTGATCTGGGCTACTACGCTGGCTACCGCATCGCGCAGGAGTACATGCGGCAGCAGGCCGATGAGAAGGCGGGCATCGCGCGGATGATCGAGCTGGACTATGCCGATCCGAAGGCGGTGCGTGCCTTCATCGAGGCGTCGGGGTGGTTGCGGGAGCGATAGCGCCGAGTCGTGCCCGGCGAGTCAGGCAGTGCGAACCAACGGTTCGCACCCACCAGAGTCAGACCTTCCCGGTAGCGTCGGGCCGTGCCCGGCGAAGAGCGTGCGAACCAACGGTTCGCACCCACCATGCCATGGGCCGTCAGGCGTACAGCGTCGGGTCGGCTACGCCGGCCTCGGTGAAGCCCTGCGCGCGCAGGCGGCAGGCGTCGCAATGGCCGCAGGCGGCGCCGTTGGCGTCGGCGTTGTAGCAGGACACGGTCAGGCCGAAGTCCACGCCCAGGCGCACGCCTTCACTGACGATCTGGCCCTTGCTGAGGAACTGCAGCGGTGCATGTACCTTGATGCCCGCGCCCTCCACGCCCGACTTGGTAGCCAGGTTGGCCAGCGCCTGGAACGCGGCCACGAATTCGGGGCGGCAGTCCGGGTAACCGGAGTAGTCCACGGCGTTGACGCCGCAGAAGATGTCGTTGGCGCCGAGCACTTCGGCCCAGCCCAACGCCAGCGACAGCATGATGGTGTTGCGCGCCGGCACGTAGGTGACCGGAATACCAGCACCGCCGGCCTCGGGCACGTCGATATCGTCGGTCAGCGCCGAGCCACCAATGCTGCGCAGGTCCACGTCCACGGTCTTGTGCGCGATTACGCCCTGGGCCTTGGCCACACGGGCGGCGGCGTCCAGTTCAGAGGTGTGGCGCTGGCCGTAGCGAACGCTCAGGGCATGCACGGCAAAGCCCTGTTCCTGGGCCATGGCAATGACGGCGGCTGAATCCATGCCGCCGGATAGAAGCACGACTGCCTTCTTCATGGGTCAATCTTCCGGTTTGGGGGAAAAGCCAGCACGCTGTCCCGCGCCGGAGCTACATCAGGGAACGCTGCGTGGGCTCATCGGCCCGGCTCGTCGTTCCACAGGATTTTATGCAACTGCATCTGGAAGCGCACCGGCAGCCGGTCTTCGACGATCCAGTCGGCCAGCTGGCGCGCAGTGATCTCGCCTTTGCTTGGCGAGAAGAACACGGTGCAGCGCTTCACCAGGTCGTGTTCGTCCAGCATGCCCTTGGCCCAGTCATAGTCCTCACGGCTGCAGATGACGAACTTGATCTGGTCGCGGGCGGTCAGCAGCGGCAGGTTTTCCAGGCGGTTACGCGCCGCCTCGGCCGAACCGGGCGTCTTGATGTCGACCACGCGCGACACGCGCGGGTCCACTGCGCTGACGTCCAGTGCGCCGGAGGTTTCCAGCGAGACGTCCATGCCGGCATCGCACAGCTTCTGCAGCAGCACCAGGCAGCGTTTCTGCGCCAGCGGCTCGCCGCCAGTAACGCAGACGTGGCGCACGCCCTGGGCCAGCACCTCGGCCACGATGTCGTCGATGTCCCACCATGTGCCGCCGTGGAAGGCATAGGCGGTGTCGCAGTACTGGCAGCGCAGCGGGCAGCCGGTCAGGCGCACGAACACGGTCGGCCAGCCGGCGGTATCGGCTTCGCCCTGCAGCGAGGTGAAGATCTCGGTGATCTTCAGGCGTGGCAGCGGCGACTGCACGATCTCGCTGGGTGTGGCGGCGGCGCTGGACGGGGTAACGGCGGTCATGGCGGGGACTTCTTGGTGGGGCACGTGGCGGGTGGGCTACCGTGGCCGGTAACGAAAGCAGCCGAGCATGGCTCGGCTCTACAACAGCAGCCGGTCGGGTGTGGCCCAGCCGGAAATGCACGCCGCCGGGCATGGCCCGGCGCTACCGGATCCGGGCGGGTTTGGCGGTCCGGAAACGAAAGCAGCCGAGCATGGGCTCGGCTCTACAGGACACGTATTGTACGCCCGGTCAGCGGATCAGCGGATCTGCTTGCCGAGGCGGATCGACTGCAGGCGGTCCTGCGCGGTGCGTGCGGCGTCCGAGCCGGGGTACTGCGCCACGACGGCCTCCAGCGTCTGCTGGGCCTGGTCGACCTTGCCCTCACCGTACTGCGAGAGGCCGACCTTGAGCAGGCCGCCTGCGGCCTTGTCGTGGGTCGGATAGCGCGAGAGCAGTTCACGGAACTGGGTCTCGGCCATCGGGAAATTGCGGGTGGCGTAATAGCTCTCGCCCAGCCAGTACAGCGCGTTCGGCGCATAGACGCCGTTCGGGTATAGCTGCAGGAAGCTCAGGAACAGCTGCGCCGAATCATCGTACTTGCCGGCCTTCAACGAATCGAAGGCGACGTTGTATGTGGTGCGCTCGTCGCCGGTGGCGGCAAGGCTGCCGGCATCACCATGGACGGAAGGCGGCCGCTCGGAAGTGGCCGCCGCTGCGGGTTTTGCCGGGGCCGGAGCGGCCTTCGGCGTGCTCGCCGGAACGGGCGGCAGGGCCGGGGCGGCATTGCCCCCTTCCAACCGGTTCAGGCGGCTGTCCAGATCCAGGTACTGGTCCTGGGCGGACTGCTTGAGCTGGGCGTTGTCGTGCTGCAACTGCTCGATCGAGGCCTGCAGGCTGGTGACCTGCTGCCGCAGCTGGTTGATCTGGTTCAACAGGTCCTGGTTGGCACTGTTGTTGTACATCTGCTGCTCGATCGCGCCGACACGGTCGGCCAGACTCTGTCGCTGTGCATGCGCCGGTGCGGCAGCCACGAGGGCTGCCGCAACGACCAGCATCAGTTTGATGCCAATGCGCATGGATTACTGCGCGGTGTAGACGATTTCGACGCGACGGTTCTGCGACCAGCAGGACTCGTTCGACTCGGTGCAGACCGGACGCTCTTCACCGTAGGACACGACGGTCAGCTGCGAAGCCGAACCACCGTTGGCCTGCAGGGCCGAGTTGACGCCGTTGCCACGACGCTCGCCCAGGGCCTGGTTGTACGCGCGCGAACCGCGCTCGTCGGTGTGGCCCTGCAGGGTGATGCGCGAGGACGGACGGTCACGCAGGTACTTGGCGTGGCACGCCATGATGGCCTGGAATTCCGGCTTCACGTCTTCCTTGTCCAGGTCGAAGTAGACAACGCGCTGGCGCAGGCAGGCATCGGTGTCCAGGTCGCCCGGGCCGTACAGGCCGGAGGTGGACGGACCGGTCGGGGTGGTGGTCGAGGTGCCGGTATCGACCGGAGCCTGCGGCTCTTCCTTGACCTTCTTCGAGCAACCGGCCAGGACGGCCACAGACAGCAGGGAAACAAGCAGAACGCGGGTGGACTTGTTCATGGCGATACCTTTGTGGCTCCTAGGCCGATGAGGGGATCAAGACAGCGAAAATATTAACACTCTTTTAGCGCTGGGTACGGTATGGGGACCATGCCGGTTCGCGCACATCTCCGTCAGCCAGAACCAACCGCTGGCGCACGCGCGCATCGGCGGAAACGGCGTACAGGACACCACGGCCACCCTCGCGGGCGGCGTACAACACCATGCTTGCGTTGGGCGCAAAGCTCGGAGACTCATCCAGCGAACCGGGGGACAGCGTGCTCCAGCGGGGCGAACCCAGCGAGCTGTCCATCATCGCAATCTTGTAGCTGTTGCCGGAGCCCTGGGCGACGGCGATCTTCTTGCCATCGTAGGACACCGAAGGCTTGGCGTTGTAGTTGCCCTGGAAGGTCACGCGCTCGGCGCTGCCGCCGCCCGCACCCACCTTGTAGACCTGCGGACGGCCACCGCGGTCGGAAGTGAAGTACACCGCGCTGCCGTCCGGTGCCCAGGTCGGCTCGGTGTCGATGGCGAAGTGGTTGGTCAGCTGGGCCAGCTGCTTGCTGCCCAGGTCCATCACGTAGATTTCCGGGTTGCCCGAACGCGACAGGGTCAGGGCCAGCTTGCGGCCATCCGGCGAGAACGCCGGGGCGCTGTTGATGCCACGGAAGCTGGTGACCAGCTCACGCGCGCCGGTGCCGATGTTCTGGATGTAGATGGCCGAGTTGCCACGTTCGAAGCTGACATAGGCCAGCTTGCTGCCATCCGGGCTCCACGACGGCGACAGCAGCGGCTCGGCCGAACGCACGATGGTCTGCGGATTGAAGCCATCGGAGTCGGCCACCATCAGCGCATAGCGCATGGCATCGCCCTTGCCGCTGGCGGTCACGTAGGCGATGCGGGTCCAGAAGGCGCCGCGCACACCGGTGATCTTCTCGTAGATGGCATCGGCCATCTGGTGGGCGACGTCACGCATGGCATTGCCACGGGCGGTCATCGCCAGACCCAGCAGGCGCTCGCCCTTGGGCACGTCGAACAGCTCGTACTCGACGCGGTAGGCGCCGGCACCGGCGTCGAGCACGCGGCCGACCACGATGTAGTTCTGCTTCAGCGCGCGCCAGGTGGCGAACTGGATGTCGCCGCCGCGCACCGGCTTTTCGACGATCTGCGCTTCCGGCAGCGTGCGGAACTGGCCCGAACGCTCAAGGTCGGCACGGACCACGCCGGCGACGTCGGTCTGCGGTGCGGCCGAAGACCCCTGGTAGGGCATCGGCACGATGGTGATCGGCAGCGCGGAGGCATTGCCGCCGATGATGTCGATATCCAGCCCCTTCTGCTGCGCAACGGCAGCAAAGGGCAGCAACAGGGCCGCAAACACGGCAAGCCAGCGAGGCATCTTTTTCATGGAGCGCTCAATAGGGGGAAACCGGAACGAGGGATAGCAAAGCGGAAGTGAACCGCTTCGCAATCATGAACCAAGGGTACGTGAATTCCGGGTCAGTTCCAGCCCGTCCTCTCACGCACCGTTAACGTCGTGGCTAACATCGCACCGCCTGCCCCGGTCACACCGCCCCATAGAGGGGTGTTCGACAGCAGCCCACAGCCTGCCCGGTCGAAACCGAGTACACCAGAGGCAAGAGCGACAGCCGTGGGCGTGGGCGGCCTGATGACCGCCCTGCCCCGCCCGATCAATCCTGCGCGGTAAAGGTCAGATTGAGCGTGCGGTTGAACACTGACTCGAAGCCCCGGTACGGCAGCGGCTGGGCGTTGAGCACGGCGGCCTCGATCGAGCGCTTGCCAGCCTCGTCATAGGGGCAATTTGCACCGACCTTGGCCTGCAGCACCTGTCCACCCGGGATCTGGGTGATGGTCACCTGGCACCTCTGTCCCAGCGGTACGCTGTCCGGGCGGGTCCACGTGTCGCGCACCTTGGCCTGGATCGCCGCAGCGTACTTGGCAGTCAGATCATCGCTGGTGCCACCACCACCGCCAGCCGGCTGTGCCGCACTGCTGGCACCGGCGGCGGCGCTGCCGGCGGCATTGCGCGCAGCGGCGACCTGGCGCAGCTTCTGCTCGGCCAGCTTGGCTTCCTTCTCGGCCTGCTCACGGCGGGCGCGGATCTCGGCGATCTTCTTCTGCTTTTCGGCCTCGGCCTTGTCAGCGGCCACGCGCTCCTGCTCGGCCTGCTTCTTCTTCTCGTCCGCTTCCTGCTGCTTGGCCAGGCGCAGCTTCTGCTCCGCTTCTTCCTGGCGCTTGCGTTCGGTGAGGTCGATCTGCTCCTGGCGGCGCTTGGCTTCCTGTTCCTGCTTGGCCTTCTCCTGCGAGATGGCCAGCGCGCTCACGGCGTCCTGATCCTTGGTATCGGGCTGCGCGACACGCTCCTGCGCCTGTTGCTGCTGCGGCGTCGGCGCGTCCTGTGGGCGCGGCTCGGGAATCGGCTGCGGCGGCGGAATGGTGTCTTCCGGCACCGGGATCGGCTCGGCGACCGGCGGCGGCAGGTCTTCCAGCTTCTCCGACTGGCGCAGGGCCTGGCGCGCGGCAGCGGCCTCGGACGAGGACAGCGCCAGGCTGGCCTCGACCGACGGATCGCCGGCGGCAGCGTCGGTGTTGCGCTGGGGCGACCACAGCCAGGCGCCGATGAAGATCAGCGCGACCAGCAGGTGCACCAGCACGGCCAAGGCCAGGGGCAGGCCCCAGCCGGGTTCGCGCTGATGCGGGGGTGGCAGGGCGTCAGCGTGCATCGGTGGCCAGGCCTACCTTGTCTACCTTGGCGCGCTTGATCACATCCATCGCGGCAATGACCTTTTCATAGGCCACGGCACGGTCGGCGGCGACGATCACGCGCACACCCTTGTCCTGGGCGGCGATGCCGGCCAGGCGGCCTTCCAGTTCCTCGGCCGACACGGCGGTCGGCTCCTTGGCGTCAGGCAGCTTCAGGCTGAGCTGGCCGTCCTGGCGTACCGAGACGATCACCGGGTCCTGCTTGCTTTCCAGCGCCTTGGCGTTGGAGTTGGGCAGGTCGACGTCGAAGCTCAGGGTGAGCAGCGGTGCGGTGACCATGAAGATGATCAGCAGCACCAGCATCACGTCGATGTAGGGAACGACGTTGATTTCCGATTTCAGCTTGCGGCGCTTGCGGCGACCGATGGCAGCGGACATGGCTTGGACTCCCGGGTCGGTCGCTTACTCGTCGCCAGCGCTCTGGCGCTGCAGGATGGAGCTGAACTCCTCGGCGAAGGTCTCGAACCGCACCGACATGCGCTCCACGCGAGTGGTGAAGCGGTTGTAGGCCCACACCGCCGGAATCGCCACGAACAGGCCGATGGCGGTGGCGAACAGCGCTTCGGAAATACCCGGGGCGACCGCTGCGATACCGGCCTGTGCACCGCTGCTGATCATGTCGTGCATGGTCACCATGATGCCGAACACGGTGCCGACCAGGCCCACGTAGGGGGCGGTCGAGCCGATGTTGGCCAGCAGTTCCAGGTTGCGCTCGAGCTGGTCGACTTCGCGGGTGTAGGTGGTGCGCATGGCACGCTGCGCGCCTTCCAGCTGCGCACGGCCGTCCAGCCGGCGCTTGTCGCGCAGGCGGCTGTATTCGCGGAAACCGGCTTCGAAGATCGCTTCCAGGCCGCCGACATTACGGCTGCGGTCGGTGGCCGAGCTGTACAGCTTGCCCAGGTCCGCACCGGACCAGAAGCGGTTCTCGAACTCGTCGGCTTCGCGCGTGGCCTGCTTGAAGATGCGGGCCTTGCGGAAAATGATCACCCAGCTGACGAACGAGCCGACCAGCAGCGCCAGCACGATGATCTTCACCGGCAGGCTGGCCTTGGCCATCAGTTCGAGGTAGTTGATGCCGCCGCCGGTGGTGGCCTGGGCAAGGGTCTGTGTCGCGGCGTTGCTGACGTCGGCCGGCAATGCCTCGGTGACCGTGGCCTGCAGGGCCAGGAGCGTTGCGATCATCCGTTGTTCCTCAATGTTCGGATTCGGGGTGGAGGTGGGGTTTCAGCACGGCAAGGACGGCTTCGTCCATGCCACGCGGGCGAAAACTGGCCGCTTCCAGTGCGGCGATGCGGACCTGGGCCGACAGCAGTAGTTCGCCGTCGCGCAGGATCTGCTGGTCGAAGGCCATGCTGGCCTTCTTCAGCTGGACCAGCGTGGCGCTCACCTGCAGGGTGTCATCCAGCCGTGCCGGCTTGATGAAATCCATCTGCATCGAACGCACCGCGAAGACCATCCCGTGCTCGGCACGCATGCGCTCCTGGCCATAGCCCAGCGCACGCATCCATTCGGTCCGGGCCCGTTCCATGAAGGCCACGTAGCGGGCGTGGTAGACCACGCCACCTGCGTCGGTATCTTCCCAGTAAATGCGTGTCGGCCAACTGAATCGGGGCTCAACCGACATCGGGAACCTCGGCGAACAGGTCCTGCGGCGGGTTCTTGGGCTTCAGGCCCATGTGCCGGTAGGCCTTGTGGGTGGCCATGCGGCCACGCGCGGTGCGCACCAGGAAGCCCTGCTGGATCAGGTACGGCTCGACCACGTCTTCCAGCGTGCCGCGCTCTTCAGACAGCGCCGCAGCAAGCGATTCGATGCCGACCGGGCCGCCATCGAAGTAGTCGACCATGGTCTTGAGCAGGCGACGATCGAGCTCGTCGAAGCCTTCCGGGTCGACCTTGAGCATCTTCATCGCAGCCTGGGCCACGGCCTCGTCGATGTGGCCGCCGGCCTTCACCTGCGCATAGTCACGCACGCGGCGCAGCAGGCGGTTGGCGATACGCGGGGTGCCACGCGCGCGACGCGCGATCTCCCCTGCCCCATCGGCGGTGCAGTCGATGGCCAGGATCGCAGCCGAACGGCGCACGATCCGGGTCAGCTCCTCGACGCTGTAGAACTCCAGGCGCTGGACGATGCCGAAGCGGTCGCGCAGCGGCGCTGTCAGCAGGCCGGCACGGGTGGTGGCACCGATCAGGGTGAACGGCGGCAGGTCGATCTTGATCGAGCGGGCGGCGGGGCCCTCGCCGATCATGATGTCGATCTGGAAATCTTCCATCGCCGGGTACAGCACTTCCTCGACCACCGGCGACAGGCGGTGGATTTCGTCGATGAACAGCACATCGTGCGGCTGCAGGTTGGTCAGCAGCGCGGCCAGGTCGCCGGCCTTTTCGATCACCGGGCCGGAGGTCACCCGCAGGGCCACGCCCAGTTCGTTGGCGATGACATGGCTGAGCGTGGTCTTGCCCAGGCCGGGCGGCCCGAAGATCAGCACGTGGTCCAGCGCGTCGCCACGCCCCTTGGCCGCCTGGATGTAGATCTCCATCTGCTCGCGCACCGGCACCTGGCCGAGGTAGTCGGCAAGGCGCTTGGGGCGGATGCTGGCGTCGGCGGCGTCATCCTCGCGGGTGGCGCCGGCGCCGATGATGCGGTCGTCGGTCATGTGCTGATTATGCGGCAAAAGTACGGGTTTCGGCCGGGCCGCGCCCGGCACCCGCAGATGCAACGGCAACATCCAAAGCAACAGCCGAAGCGGGCATGCCGTGGGATGGTGGGGTGGGTCCGGTTGAGGGGGACGCCGTAAACCCATCCATGGGGGCTTGGTCGCGGCATCCATGCCGCTCACACCCCCTCAACCGGACCCACCCCGCCTTCGACAGTTTCCTGCGATCTGCGGAAACGGCGTTCTGCTCGTGGGTGTCGACCTTGGTCGACACGGTAGATCCACGCCATGCGTGGATGGAGCCATGGCGGTATCGAAGAAGGGAAAGGACCTAGATCTCGACCTGGGCCCCGAGCTCCACCAACCGATTGCCCGGAATCCGGAAGAAGCCGGTGGCCGGGGCGGCGTTGCGATGCATCAGCGCGAACAGCTTGTCGCGCCAGATCGGCATGCCGCGGTTGGCGGTGGCGACGATGGTTTCGCGGCTGGCGAAGAAGGTGGTGTCCATCGGGTCGAAGTAGATGCCGCCGTGGTCGCACGAACGCATCAGCGCCAGCGGTACGTCCGGAGTCTCCATGAAGCCGAAGCGCACGTAGACCCGGTAGAACTCGTCGCCCACCGATTCGATCTTCAGCCGCTGCCCCTCCGGCGCATACGGTACCGGCAGGGTCACCACGTGCAGGAACACGTTGCGCTCGTGCAGCACCTTGTTGTGCTTGAGGTTGTGCATCAGCGCGTGTGGGGCCACGGTCGGGTCGGCGGTGAGGAACACCGCGGTGCCCGGCACGCGTACCGGCGGTGCCAGCATCAGGCCCGGCAGGAAGGTATCGATGCGGATACCGTCCTTGCGGATTTCATCGCGCAGCAGTTCGCGGCCACGACGCCAGGTACGCATCATGGTGAACAGGAAGATGCCCAGCACCACCGGGAACCAGGCGCCCTGCAGCAGCTTGGCGCCGTTGGCGATGACGAAGCCGAGGTCGATGACGAAGAACACCACGCAAAGCGGCAGGATCCAGTTGCGGGCCTTGGGCCACAGCGAACGCGCGACCAGGGCCAGCAGCAGGGTATCGATCAGCATCGTGGCCGACACCGAGATGCCGTAGGCCACGGCCAGGTTGGACGAGCTGCGGAAGGCCAGCACCAGGCCGATCACCATCACTGCGATACCCCAGTTGATGCCTGGGATGTAGATCTGGCCGATGGTGTCGTGCGAGGTGTGCTTGATGCGCATGCGCGGGATGTAGCCCAGCTGCATGGCCTGGCGCGAGACCGAGAACGCGCCGGTGATGACCGACTGCGAGGCAATCACCGCTGCCATCGTGGCCAGGATGATCATCGGGTACAGCGCCCACGACGGCACCGCTTCGAAGAACGGGTTCTTCACTGCCTCGGGGTGGTTGAGCACCAGCGCACCCTGCCCCAGGTAGTTCAGTACCAGGCACGGCAGCACGAAGAAGTACCAGGCGTGGCGGATCGGCTTGGCACCGAAGTGGCCCATGTCGGCGTACAGCGCCTCGCCACCGGTCACTGCCAGCACCACCGCACCCAGGATGAAGATGCTGTGCCAGCCATGTTCCATGAAGAAACGGATTGCCCACCACGGGTTGAACGCCTTCAGCACTTCCGGTGCGTCGACGATGTTGTAGATGCCGATCGCGGCCAGTGAAATGAACCAGATCGAGGTGATCGGCCCGAACAGCTTGCCGATCTTCGCGGTACCGAAGCGCTGTACCGCGAACACGGCCAGCAGCACCACCACGGTGATCGGCACGATGAAGGCATGCAGCCCCGGCGCAGCGACCTCCAGGCCTTCGACCGCACCCAGCACCGATATCGCCGGCGTGATCACGCCATCGCCGAAGAACAGCGAGGCACCGAAAATGCCGAGGATGCCGACCACATAGGCCGAACGCGACCCATTGCGCAGCGTGCGCTGGGTCAGCGCCATCAGCGCCATGATGCCGCCTTCGCCGTCATTGTCGGCGCGCATGATGATGGTCACGTACTTCAGGGTGACCACGATGTTCAGGGCCCAGAACGCCAGCGACAGCACGCCCAGCACGGTGTCATGGTCGCTGGTGAGCCCGTAGTGCGGCGAGAACGCCTCCTTCAGGGTGTACAGCGGGCTGGTGCCGATATCGCCGAAGACCACGCCGATCGCACCGATGATCAGCGCCAGGCCTCCGGCTGGAGGGGCGTGACCGTGGCCGCCGGGGGCAGCTGCGTGCGGGGTTTGACTGCTGGACATGGGACTCCTGGCGGGGCTCAGGCGGTTCGTTGGAGGAAAGGAAAGCGGGTCAGCGCAGCGCCGACTGCAGCGCCTTGCGGATCACGGTGGCCACTTCATCACCTTCATTGAAGGCTTCGCGGGCCATCCGCGCCGCTTCAGCCGGCTTGTAACCCAGCTGCTGCAGGGCCACGGTGGCATCGGACAGCGGATCAGCCGGGGCCGGGCCACTGCCGGTCGGCAGCGCGCCACCGGCACCGAACTGGGCAGCGCGGTCGCGCAGCTCCAGCACCATGCGCTCGGCGGTCTTCTTGCCGATGCCGGGGATGCGGGTCAGCGCGGTGATGTCGCCAGCCTGGACCATGCGCGCGAACTCCTCGACGGTGACACCGGACAGCACGGCCAGCGCGATCTTCGCGCCGATGCCGCTGACCTTCTGCACGTCGCGGAACAGGCGCCGCTCGCCCTCGCGCAGGAAGCCGTACAGCGAGACGCTGTCTTCCTTCTGCGAGTAATGGGTGTACAGGGTGACCTCGCGGCCGAGTTCGGGCAGGTCGTAGAAGGTGCTCATCGGCGCCTCCAGCTCGTAGCCCACTCCGTTCACGTCCACCACCAGCCACGGCGGCGCCTTGTAGGCGACGATGCCGCGCAGTCGACCGATCATTGCGTGCAGCTCCTCATTTGCGGCCCCACGCCTGGCGGGCACTGAGCCCCAGGCGGTTGGCCGTTGCCCTTACGTGGGCATGGGTGATCGCCACTGCCAACGCGTCGGCCGCGTCGGCCTGCAGCTTGGTTTTCAGGTTGAGCATGAGCCCGACCATGTGTTGAACCTGTTGCTTTTCGGCGCCGCCGCGCCCGACCACCGCCAGCTTGATCTCGCTGGCGGCATATTCGTGCACCGGCAGGTCGCGCAGCACCACGGCCGAAATCGCCGCGCCACGGGCCTGGCCCAGCTTCAGCGCCGAATCGGGGTTGCGTGCCATGAACACGCGTTCGATGGCCACTTCCTGCGGTTCGTACTCACGGCAGAGGTCGGCCAGGCCCAGCACCAGCAGCTTCATCCGCTGCGGGAAGTCATCAGCGCCCAGCAGCACCAGCGGTTGATGATGCACATGGCTCACCCGGCCGGTGGCATCGACATCGATGATGCCGACCCCGGTCCGCTGCGAACCCGGGTCGATGCCAAGAATGCGGGTCATGCGGCACACACGCGGCTGCCGAAGGCCCGGGACGGACGCTGGCAGCGGCAATGGCAGGAAACGGCTGGGGTCATCATGGTGCGCATTGTCCGCTCACCGGCCGCCAAAGGCGACCGGTGATGCGTCCGTTCAGGCGTACGCGTCCGCGCCGAGATCGGCGTTGGAGTACACATCCTGTACGTCGTCGAGGTCTTCCAGCATGTCCAGCAGCTTCTTGACCTGCAGGACGATGTCGCCTTCGACCTTGATGTCGTTGTCGGCCCGGAAGGTCAGTTCCGCATGATCCGGCGTGCGTCCGGCCGCTGCCATCGCTTCCTTGACCGCGTGGTAGCTGTCGGCGGCGGTGAGCACGTCGATCGCGCCATCTTCGGGATAGACCACGATGTCGTCCGCACCGGCCTCGATGGCCGCTTCGGAAATGGCGTCCTCATCGGCACCTGCGGCGAAATGCAGCACGCCCACGCGCTTGAACATGAAGCTCACCGAGCCTTCGGTGCCCATGTTGCCGCCGCACTTGCTGAACGCATGGCGGACATCGGCCACCGTGCGCACGCGGTTGTCGGTCAGGCAGTCGACGATGACCGCCACGCCACCCGGGGCATAGCCCTCGTAGCGGATTTCCTCGTACTCGACACCTTCCAGCTCGCCGGTGGCCTTCTTGATGGCGCGCTCGATCACGTCCTTGGACATGTTCGCGGTCAGGCCCTTGTCCATCGCCACGCGCAGCCGCGGGTTGTTGTTGGGGTCGCCTCCACCGCCGCGCGCGGCAACGCCGATCTCACGGATGATCTTGGTGAAAATCTTGCCGCGCTTCGCGTCAGACGCGTTTTTGCGGTTTTCGATGGAGGGGCCTCTACCCATGGGTCTTTCCGTACGTGCGTTGATGGATAAGGCCGCGGATTCTACCTGATCGGGCCCCGTGACCGTGTCGAGGCCGGCCAGATGCCGCCGGGCATGGCCCGGCGAAGAGCGTGCGAACCAACGTTTCGCCCCCACCAATGGAGGACGTTCGCGCCCACCGACTTACGCGGCGGCGGCGTCGCGACCGTGCTGGAACTGGCCGTGATGGAGGAAATGCGCGGTCTGCCGGGCTGCATCCGGCGACACCACCAGGCCGCTGTGGCTGGTACGCACCACGCAGTGGTCAGCCAGCCCCGGCAGCCGGGTCTCGGCCAGCGCCACGGTACCGTCGGAGGCATCGTCAATGGCGCCGAGCAGGCTACCCAGCCCGTGCGGGACCGAACCAGCGATCAGGCCGACCTCGGCTTTGCCCTGCCAGTCCGGCAGGCCGTCCAGCAGCAGATCGCTGCTGCGGCCCAGGGCCAGGCCCCAGCCATGTTCGGACAGCGAACGCGCCGTACCACTGCCGCGCAGCGGTGACCCCAGGCAGACCACGCGTTGCACCGGCAGCTGCGGATTGCGACGCAATGCCTCCAGCGCCAGCAGTCCGCCCAGGCTATGGCCGACCAGCGACAGCGGGCCGGCATCGGCCAGCCGCTCCAGCAGCTGCGGCACGGCCACGTCCGGGCCGCCGAACACCGAGGAGTAACCAAACGCATGCACCTGGAAGCCACGCGCGCGCAGGCGCCAGGCCAGCGGCCCGACCCAGGCGCGGGCGTTCCAGATGCCATGCAGCAGTAATACGGGGGGAGTCATGCAAACAGCCTGGCAGTCAGCGGGGCAGGAACGTACGGTGATTGGACACGCGCGCGCAGCAAGCGGCGGTGAACGTCAGGCCTCGCGCGGTGCGCGGCGCAGGATGAATTCAAGATCGTTCGTGTCGCCGACCGGGAACAGGTACTCGCCGA
This sequence comes from Stenotrophomonas sp. 1L-E-5-B-C3, assembly GCF_057292075.1. NCBI lineage: Bacteria > Pseudomonadati > Pseudomonadota > Gammaproteobacteria > Lysobacterales > Lysobacteraceae > Stenotrophomonas > Stenotrophomonas sp. 1L-E-5-B-C3. The sequence continues at coordinate 92,639 of NZ_JBXAWS010000016.1, read as the reverse complement.
CCTTCTCGAAACCATAACGGGCGTAGAAGCGCTGCGCACCAAAGTTTTCCGACCACACGCCCAGCCACAGCGTGCGCGGGCCCGGCTGTTCCAGCCAGGCCAATGCGGTTTCCAGCAGCCGGCTGCCCCAGCCGCAGCTCTGCTGCGTCTTGATCAGGTACAGCCGCTTGAGTTCGCCGTCACCAGGCTTCACCTCGGGATGCGGCAGGCCACAGGGGCCGGCGGCGGCATGGCCGACCGCCTCCCCATCCAGTTCCAGCAGCCACACCGCGTAATCGGGGTGGGCCAGGATCGTGCGCTGGCGCTCGACCGTATAGGACTCATCCAGGAACGCCTGCAGGTCCTGCGGCGGATAAAGATGTCCGAAGGTTTCGGTGAACGTGCGGGCGGCCAGCGCCGACAGGGTCGGCGCGTCGTCCACAGTAGCGCGGCGGATCGAATACATGGGTCGAGTTGACGTCAGGACAACGGTTCGGGTCAAGCCCGTTCCGCCGCTGCCTTCTCGTCTTCTTCCTCTTCCTCTTCGTATTCCTCGTCGTCCTCTTCTTCCTCGCCGTCTTCCTCTTCTTCGCCTTCCTCGTCCTCGTCGTACTCTTCCTCTTCGTCGTCCTCGTAATCCTCGACGCCGAAGTCTTCACCATCCCAACGGCCTTCGCCGTCGGCGACGAAGGTCAGGGCCATCGCCGCCGGGTTGGTACCGACACGGACCAGCCAACCACCGAACACGCGTGCACGCTCGGTGACCAGGGTGGCCTCGGAGCCTTCATTGCCCAGCTTTTCCCACTCCAGCGAAAACGCAAACTCGGTCATTGCCTGGATCTCCTGATCAGTTGGTCTTGGGGCGAACCTGGATGTGTACTTCGGCCAGCTGCACGTCGACGATCGGCGACGGCGCGTCGGTCATCAGATCCTGTGCACCAGTGGTCTTCGGGAACGGGATGACGTCGCGGATCGACTCGGTGCCGGCCATCAGCGCGGCGATGCGGTCGATACCGAAGGCGATGCCACCGTGCGGCGGCGCGCCGTAGTTCAGCGCGTCGAGCAGGAAGCCGAACTTGGCGCGGGCCTCTTCGGCGCCGATGCCCAGCAGTTCAAACACCGCGCTCTGCATGTCCGGACGGTGGATACGGATCGAGCCGCCGCCGATTTCATTGCCGTTGAGCACCATGTCGTAGCCGCGCGAAACGGCGGTACGGGCATTGGCACGCAGGTCGGCGATGTCGTCCACCGCCGGTGCGGTGAAGGGGTGATGCAGGGCGACGTAACGCTGCGCTTCGTCGTCCCACTCGAACATCGGGAAGTCGGTGACCCACAACGGGGCCCAGCCGTCGGCGACCAGGCCGAAGTCCTTGCCGGCCTTCAGGCGCAGCGCGCCCATGAAGTCGGAGACCTTGTTGTAGCCACCAGCACCGAAGAACACGATGTCGCCATTGCCGGCACCGACGTGCGCGACCAGGGCGGCGAAGGATTCCTCGCTGAAGAACTTCTGGATCGGCGAGCTGACTTCGCCGTTGTCGGCGATCTTGATGTAGGCCAGGCCCTTGGCGCCGTACTTGGCAGCATGCGCTGCATACTCGTCGATCTGCTTGCGGCTGAGCGACGCACCGCCCGGAATACGCAGCGCGGCCACGCGGCCGTCGGCATCGTTGGCCGGGCCGGTGAACACCGGGAACTCACTGTTCTTGACCAGCTCGGCCACGTCCACCAGCTCCAGCGCGATGCGCAGGTCCGGCTTGTCCGAACCGTAGCGACGCATCGCCTCGGCCCAGGTCATGCGCGGGAAGCTGGCATCCAGCTCGACGTTGACCACTTCCTTGAAGATGCCGCGGATCATGTCCTCGACGAAATCCTGCACGTCACGCTCGCGGACGAAGGCGAACTCCATGTCCAGCTGGGTGAACTCCAGCTGGCGGTCGGCACGCAGGGCCTCGTCGCGGAAGCAGCGCGCGATCTGGTAGTAGCGGTCGAAGCCGGCCACCATCAGGATCTGCTTGAACAGCTGCGGGCTCTGCGGCAGGGCGTAGAACTCGCCCGGGTGCATGCGCGCCGGCACCAGGAAGTCACGTGCGCCTTCCGGGGTGGCCTTGGTCAGGATCGGGGTCTCGATATCCTGGAAGCCCTTCTCATCCAGGTGGCGGCGCAGGGCCTGCACCAGCTTGATGCGGGTGCGCTGCATGCGCTGCATTTCCGGACGGCGCAGGTCCAGGTAACGGTACTTCAGGCGGGTTTCCTCGCCCGGGTTCTCGTGGGCGTGGAACGGCAGCGGCGCGGCCTTGTTCAGCACGGTGATGGCAGTGGCGATCACTTCCACCTTGCCGGTACGCATCTTGTCGTTGACCGCGTGGCGGGCGCGCACCACGCCTTCCACCTGCAGCACGTCCTCGTAGCCCAGCGACGCGGCCACGGCGAACACTTCGGCGTTGTCGACCTCCACCGTCACCTGCACGATGCCTTCATGATCTCGAAGATCGATGAAGCAGACGCCGCCCTGGTTACGGGCCACGTCGGTCCAGCCGGCGAGGGTGACAGTCTGGCCAATCAGGGTCTCATCGACCAGGCCGCAGAAGTGGGTACGCATGGGGGGAAGCTCCGCTGGAGAACGCCGGCGCCCGATGGGGGCCGGAAAGCCTCGTATTCTGCGGCCGAGGCCCCGGCCGGGGCAAATCCTGCCAGTCACATCGGCTTGATCGCCCCCCTCCCTATAGTCGGGCACTTGCCACCGTATGGGATGCCGCCATGAAACCGCTGTCCCTGGCCAGCCTGGCCGTGACCCTCACCCTGGGTGCACTGGGCACCCTCGCCCTGCCCGCCCCGCAAGCCGCTGCGCAGAACGGCGTCATCCGCTGCGAAAGCCAGAGCAACCGCGAACGGGTCTGCAACACCGGCTGGCGCGGAGCGCAGCTGGTCCGCCAGCTGTCCGGCAGCCCCTGCGAGGAGGGACGCAGCTGGGGCAGCCGCAATGGCAGCATCTGGGTCACCAACGGCTGCCGCGCCGAGTTCGTCGAGGCTCGCGGCGGCTGGGGCGGTGGCAACGGGGGTGGCTGGGGCGGCAACAACGGCCGACCGGGCGAAACGATCCGCTGCGAAAGCCAGAACAACCGCGAGCGCAGCTGCCAGGTCGGCTGGCGCAATGCCCGCCTGGTCCGCCAACTGTCCGGCAGCCCCTGTGATGAAGGCCGCACCTGGGGCGTGCGCAATGGCGCGATCTGGGTCAGCGGCGGCTGCCGCGCCGAGTTCGCCGAGGCCCGCGGCTGGGGCGGCGGTGGCGGCGGCGGCTGGGGTGGCGGCGGTGATCGCAACTACTCCATCACCTGCAGCAGCAACAACAACCGCTCGCAGACCTGCGACTGGGATGAGCGCCAGGGTCGGCCGGTGCTGCAGCAGCAACTGTCCGGCAGCGCCTGCCAGGAAGGCCGCAGCTGGGGTTACTCGCGTGGCCAGGTGTGGGTAAGCAACGGTTGCCGGGCCCGATTCGGCACGCGTTGAGTGAATGGGCGCGGACGCGGCCGATTCGTGGGTAGCGCCGGGCCATGCCCGGCGAGCGCAGCGGCAGAAGACGGCCGCCGGGCATGGCCCGGCGCTACCGGCCTGCGAGGTCAGGGTGCCGGTGGCGTGTCGTCGCCCCACGGCGCTGGCGGCAGGTCCACCGGCTTGCTCAGATCGAACTGCACGCGGAAGCGACGGCCGTCGGGCCGGGTCAGCTCGTAGACGAAGGTCTGATCGGGATCGATCTCCATCGCCCAGGTGTTGTGGGTCGACGCCAGCATGTCGGCACGGCGGAACATCGCCACCGAATCCGTATCGGCCGGGAACTGCTGGCGCTCGGCGGTCCCCGGCGGCGTGCTGTCGCCGCCATACAGCGTGATCGCATCGGGGCTGCCGTCTGCATGACGATGATCGTGCTTCAGCCGCAGGCCGCTCGCGGTACGGGTCAGCACCCAGGTGCGCGAGTGGTCATCGCCGACATGGAACGGGATACGCAGCTCATGCGCCGGGTCGGCACAACCGCGAACGTGCATGACCAGGCGCTGGCCGGCGAACGGGTCCTTGCCGGTGGGTGCCGGGGTGTCCTCCACCACCTTGCCAGCGTAGGCCTGGCCGCAATGTGCGGCCACGGCGGCCATGAAAGCGTCGGCCGGTGCGGTCGCCAGATCATGGGCGACCGTATCGGAGCGCTGCGTACACGCAGCGAGGCTGAGCAGGAGGGCGGAGGCGGTGACGGCGGCGGGCAGTTTCATACCCCAACCCTAACGGCCATGGCCGGTGGGCGCAAACCGCGCACGCTCTCCGATCAACGTTCAGCCGTCTGCGCCACCGGCAACGTTTCGGTGGCGGCCACCGGTGCCGCCTCGCCCTCGCCCGCCGGCTCCTGTTCAACCGGATCGACATCGAACGGCGTGCGGAACACCAGCGACGGCAGCAGCGTGGTCAGTGCCGCATACAGCAGCAGCGCACCGAACAGTACCGCCGGAATCTGGAAGCGCTCGCGCATGATCGCCGCCAGCACCAGGGTGAAGATCAGCGTCGGGGCCAATGCCAGCGAGACCCGCAGGCTGCTGCGGAAGCTCTCGCCGAACATCACCCGGCGCTGCAGCCAGACCACGCCGATGCGCAGCGGCAGCACCACCAGAGTGATCACAATGCCCAGCCCCAGCGCCTCGAAGCTGAGTGCTTCGCTGGGCACCTTGGTGCCGGCGTTGAAGAAGTAGAACGGCACGAAGAACGAGGCGAACAGGCGCAGCGCGTGCAGGTTCTCGTGCGAAGCCAGCAGTGGCATGCGCTGGTGCAGCAGGCGGGCGACCAGACCGGCGATGAACGCACCCACCAGGTAATACACGCCCAGCAGGTAGGTGATGTAGGCGGCGACCATGCCGACCATCACCAGCAGCGAGAACTCCGAGCCCGGCGCGTGCGGTGCCACCCAGCGCCCCAACGCAATGAACAGCAGCGGCAGGCCGATCATCATCGCCAGCAGGGCCAGGCTGGACAGCGCCATATGCCCCGGATCGCCGGCCTGCAGCACGATGAACAACGCGGCCAGCGCCAGCAGTTCACCGGCAATGGCCTTGCTGGTGACCCAGAACCGCTCGTCCTCGCTCAGGCCAAGCCGCGACAGCGAATCCATGATGAAACCAGTGGAGGGGGTCAGCAGCGCCAGCGCCAGCAGGCCGGCGGCCTGCCACGGCAGCCCCGCGTAGCGCCAGGCCAGCCAGCCGACCCCGAACAGGGTCGCACTGCGGATCACAAGGTGCGCCAGCAGCGGCCACATGCCCCGGCGCAGCGCCTGCAGGTCCACTTCCAGGCCGGCAAACAGGAACAACGAGGAAATGCCCAGCGTGGCCAGCAGGCCGATCACTGCGTCGTGTGCCTGGTCGCCCAGCCAGAGCATGCCGATGATGCCGAACAGCAGACAGGTCAGCGGCGCCGGCAGGCTGAAACGCTGCAGCGCGCGCGGGATCACCAGCAACGCGAAGATCAGCAGCAGGTAGATCAGCTCATGGCTCATGGGGGACATCCATGTGGTTCGAAGGCGCGCAGGATGCGCGCGCCCGACCGATCCGGCAAGTCACTTTTGAATGACCCCGGTTACCTCAACCGATCAGGCGATCGGCGATCCGCCCGACCTGCGCCAGCACCGTGGCACGTTGTTCATAGCTGATCGCACCCGCCTGCAGATAGGCGGTCAGCACCCACGGTGCGCCGCCGGCCACTGGCCACAGCACGCCGATATCGTTGCGCGCGTCTTCGCCATTGCTGCCGGTCTTGTCGCCGACCCGCCAGCGCTTGCCCAGGCCCGCGCGCAGGCAGGCATCGCCGGTTTCGTTGTCGATCAGCCAGTCGGCCAACTGCTGCCGCGAGGCCGGTTGCAGCACTTCGCCCAGCACCACCCGTTGCAGGGTCGCGGCCATCGCTGCGGGCGTGGTGGTATCGCGCGGGTCATCCTTGGCAAAGCTGTTCAGCTCAGGCTCGAGCCGATCGCTGCGGCTGAGCGCATCGCCACTGGCGCGCAGGAAGGCGGTCACCGCGGGCGGGCCACCGACCACGCCGAACAGCAGATTGGCGGCGGTGTTGTCGCTGGTGATGATCGTGGCACGGCACAGATCGCGCACGGTCATGTCCTTGCCGGCGTGGCGACGGGTGACCGGCGCATGCGAGAGAAGATCGGCATCGCGAACCGGCACGCGCATGTCGAGCAACGCGGGCCTGCGCTCGGCCTGGCTGAGCACGGTGGCGGCCAGCACGCTCTTGAACGTGCTGCACATCGGGAAACGCTCGTCCTGGCGATGACCGATGCGGCGGCCGCTGGCGGTATCGAGCAGAGTTACGCCAAGGCGGCCCGCACAGGCTTTTTCCAGCGCCGCGAAGTCGGTGGCGGCGGTGATCGCAGCTTCGGCGGGCACGTTGGCGGTGGCCTTGCCCGTCGCACGTGCCAGCAACGGAAGGGCAAGCGAGGAAGCCACGGCGGCACCACTGAACTGCAGGAATCGGCGACGGGCGAGCATGCGGGGTTCTCCTGGGGGACCGTTCGATTATTGAAGCCTCGCACGCAGGCGACCAGCGCGAAAAATCAGCGGGAGGCATTAGCTGGATTAATGGCTGTCGCAATCAACCCCTTAATTTTCCTGAACTGGGCGCGAGGCAGGTAGGATCAGTCATCACCCTGGCTCACGACTCCCCCGATGCTGCACCCGACCCTGCCGCTGAACGCCCTGCGTGCCTTCGAGGCGGCCGCACGCCACCAGAACTTCACCCGCGCCGCGCTGGAGCTGTGTGTCAGCCAGGCCGCACTCAGCCACCAGATCCGCGGCCTGGAAGACCGCCTCGGTATCCGTCTGTTCCATCGCCTGCCGCGCGGCGTGGCGCTCACCGAGGAGGGCGCGGCACTGTATCCGGTGCTCAACGAATCATTCGAGCGCATCTCGGCCAGCATCGCGCGCTACACCGGTGGCCCGGCCCGTGAAGTACTGACGTTGGGCGTGGTCGGCACCTTCGCCACCGGTTGGCTGCTGCCACGGCTGGCCGCGTTCGAGGCCGCGCATCCGGATATCGAGCTGCGACTGCAGACCCACAACAACCGCATCGATCTGGCCGGCGAGGGCCTGGACCTGGCGATCCGTTTCGGCGACGGCGACTGGCAGGGCCAGGCCTGCACGGCGATCCTCGATGCGCCGTTCGCACCGCTGTGCGCGCCGGCATTGGCGCGACGGCTGAAACAGCCACGCGACCTGGGCACGCTGCCGCTGCTGCGCTCCTACCGCAGCGACGAATGGCCGCGTTGGCTGCAGGCGGCAGGAGTGAGTGGCGTGGAAGTCCGTGGGCCGGTGTTCGATTCGTCGTTGACGGTGGCGATGGCCGCGGTCGGTGGTGCCGGCGTGGCGCTGCTGCCGCTGCGCATGTTCGAGCAGGAACTGGCTGAAGGCCGGTTGCTGCAGCCATTCAGCACCACGCTGGAACTGGGCCGCTATTGGCTGACCCGGCTGCGCTCGCGTGCCGAGCGCGAGCCAGCGAAGCGGTTCCGCGAGTGGTTGCAGGCGCAGGGATGATACACGCGCGCCGTGGGTAGCGCCGGGCCATGCCCGGCGAGCGCAGCGGATGGAAAAAGCCCGCCGGGCATGGCCCGGCGCTACCGATGGAATCAGGACTCCAGCAGTTCCATCCACGCTGCCTCAGCTTTTTCCAGCTGCGCGGCGGTGGTTTCGCGGTCGCGGCCGATCACCGCCATGCGGGTGGCATCGGCGTAGTTGGCCGGGTCGGCCAGCTGCCGGTCCAGCTCGGCCAGGGCGCCTTCCAGCTCGGCCACCTTGGATTCGGCCGCGGCCAGCTTGTGCGGATTCACCGGCTTCTTCTGCACCACCTGCGCCACCGGCGCAGTCTTGACCACCACCGGCTCTTCCACCTGTTCCATGCGCGCCTTGGTGCCCTGCGCCTGCGGACGGGTCCGCAGCCAGGCGGCGTAGGCGTCGAGGTCGCCGTCGAACGGTTCGACCACGCCATCGGCCACGCGCCAGAAGGTGTCACAGACCAGGCCGATCAGATGGCGGTCATGCGACACCATCACGATCGCGCCGTCGAAATCGGCCAGTGCCTCAGCCAGTGCTTCGCGCATTTCCAGGTCAAGGTGGTTGGTCGGTTCGTCCAGCAGCAGCACGTTCGGCTGCTGCCAGGCGATCAGCGCCAGCGCCAGGCGCGCGCGCTCACCGCCGGAGAAGCCATCGACCGGCTCGAACGCGCGGTCGCCCGGGAAGTTCCACTTGCCGAGGAAATCGCGGAACGACTGGTTCGGTGCGTCCGGGGCGATCTCGCGGAAATGCTCCATCGGCGACTGGCCTTCGTGCAGCGACTCCACCGTGTGCTGGGCGAAGTAGCCGATCTTCAGGTCCGGGTGCGCCATGCGCTCGCCGACGATCGGTGCCAGTTCACCCACCAGGGTCTTCACCAGGGTGGTCTTACCGGCACCGTTGGGGCCGAGCAGGCCGATACGCTGGCCCGCTTCCAGGCCGAAGCCGACGTTGTGCAGGATCACCGCGTCCTTGCCGTAGCCGGCCTCGACGTGGTTCAGGCGGATCAGCGAGAACGGCAGCTTGGCCGGCGGCGCAAACTCGATGCGGAACTCGCGCTCGGCGCGCACCGCTTCGGTGCCGGCCAGCTTGGCCAGGCGCTTCATGCGGCTCTGCGCCTGCGCGGCCTTGCTGGCCTGCGCCTTGAAGCGGTCGATGAAGCTCTGCAGGTGGGCGCGCTCGGCCTGTTCCTTCTCGTGCGCGATCTGCTGCTGGCGCAGCTGTTCGGCGCGCTGGCGCTCGAAATCGGTGTAGCCGCCCGGGTAGAGCTTGGCGCCGCCACCGTGCAGGTGCAGGGTGTGGGTGGCCACGTTGTCGAGGAACTCGCGGTCATGCGAGATCAGCAGCAGGGTGCCCGGATACTTCAGCAGCCACTGCTCCAGCCAGTACACCGCGTCCAGATCCAGGTGGTTGGTCGGTTCGTCCAGCAGCAGCAGGTCGCTGGGCATCATCAGCGCGCGGGCCAGATTCAGGCGCACGCGCCAGCCGCCGGAGAACGAGGACACCGCGCGGTGGTGGGTCTCTGCCGGGAAACCGAGGCCGTGCAGCAGCTTGCCGGCGCGCGCTTCGGCGTCGTAGGCATTGAGCTCGGCCATCTTCGTGTGCGCCTCGGCCACCGCTTCCCAGTCTTCGCGGGCGGTGGCCTCGGCCTCGGCGGCCAGCACGGCGGCCACTTCGGTATCACCGCCCAGCACGAAGCTCAGCGCCGGGTCCGGCAGCGACGGGGTTTCCTGGGCAACGCTGGCGATGCGCACCTTGCCGGGCAGGTCGACGTCGCCCTTGTCCGCCTCCAGCTCACCCTTCACTGCCGCGAACAGGCTGGACTTGCCGGCACCGTTGCGGCCGACCACACCCACCCGGTAACCGGCATGCAGGGTCAGGTCGACATTGGACAACAGCAGCCGCTCGCCGCGGCGCAAGGCGAAATTACGAAGGGAGATCATCGGGGGAGGGGTCCATATAACCGAATGGAATGTGCTGGTGAGCACTGTTCCTGCGACGCAATTCTAACGTTAACGAATACTTGACGGGCCCCGGGATGCGCAGCGGCCGACGTTCCTCTCTCCCACGTTCTCGCCGCGCGCCTCCCGGGTCCCCTCCCCCGTCAGTGCCGATCCGGGCTAAATGGTTGCTGCTGCAACGTTTTTTCTGATGACCGGCATTTGACAGGCGCTGAATATCCCGTTAATTCCTGTATTGCGCACCGCAACAACCGCCGTCCGCCTCACCCCCGTGATGTCGATTCCGGTGCCGCCCCCGCCAACCGGAGCCCCATCCCGATGACCCGCAAGACCAGCCTGATCGCCGCCGCCGTCGCTGTCGCACTCGGTGGTTCTCCGTTCGTTGCCGCTGCCCAGCAGGCCGGCACCGCAGCCAATACCCTGGACACGGTGATCGTCACCGGTACCCGCGTAGCCGACCGCACGGTGGCCGAGTCGCAGTCGCCGATCGACATCATCACCCCCGAAGCCCTGCAGTCCACCGGCACCAGCGAGCTGGCCACCGCGCTGTCGCGCGCCCTGCCCTCGCTGAACTTCCCGCGCCCTGCCCTGACCGATGGCACCAGCGGCGTGCGCCCGGCGCAGCTGCGCGGCCTGTCGCCGGACCAGGTGCTGGTGCTGGTCGACGGCAAGCGCCGCCACACCTCGGCGATGATCAACGTCAACGGCAGCATCGGCCGTGGCTCGTCGGCCGTGGACATCAATGCGATCCCGATCGCCGCCATCGAGCGCGTGGAAGTGCTGCGTGACGGTGCGTCGGCGCAGTACGGTTCGGACGCCATCGCCGGCGTCATCAACATCGTGCTCAAGGGCAGCGGCAGTGGCGGCAGCCTGGCGGTGGACTACGGCCAGTACTCCGCTGGTGACGGCAACAAGTACCAGCTCTCCGGCGATACCGGCGTCGAGTTCGGCAACGGCCGTGGCCGCGTGCACGTGGCCGGCCAGATCAGCCAGCAGGACGAGAGCAACCGCGCTGGCCCGTATCGCGGCAGCACCCCGAATACCGGCAACTACCCGAGCATCGGCCAGAAGACTTTCATCGTCGGCGACCCGCGCGTGGACGCCACCGCCGCCTCGGTCAACGCCAGCTTCGATTTCAGCGACCACGTGACCGGCTATGCCAGCGCGCTGCTCAGCAACCGCGACATCACCTCGTTCGCGTTCTACCGCTCGCGCAACCATCTGAACCAGACCGCGCTGCTGGCGCAGACCTACCCGGACGGCTTCGTGCCGGAGATCAACCAGTACTCCAAGGACCGCTCGCTGGTGGCCGGGGTCAAGGGCAACACCGACAGCGGCTGGACCTGGGACCTGAGCCTGAACCACGGCGAGAACACCCTCGACTTCCACACCCGCAACAGCATCAACTACAGCCTGGGTGCGACCAGCCCGCGCTCGTTCTACGACGGCACGCTGAAGTACCAGCAGGACATCTTCAACGCCGATCTGACCAAGTCGCTGGACTGGGGCCTGGCCTACCCGGTCACGCTGTCCTTCGGCGGTGAGTACCGCAAGGAAAAGTGGGACCAGAAGCCGGGCGAACTGAACTCTTACACCGGCAGCGGCGCACAGGGCTTCGGTGGCTTCACCCCCACCAATGAAGTGCATGCCGACCGCCACAACTACGCGGTCTATGCGGGCCTGGAAGCGGACCTGACCGAGAAGTTCTCGGCCGGCATCACCGGCCGCTACGAGGACTACTCGGACTTCGGCGACCGCTTCTCCGGCAAGCTGTCGGCACGCTACGCGTTCACCGACAAGGTCGCGCTGCGTGCCACCGCCTCCAGCGGCTTCCGTGCACCGTCGCTGGCGCAGCAGGGCTACCAGGCGGTGACCAGCCAGTTCACCAACGGCGTGTTCGTCGAGCGCGGCACCTTCCCCACCACCAGCCAGGCCGCGCAGGCGCTGGGCGCTTCGCCGCTGAAGGCCGAGACCTCCACCTCCTACAGCCTGGGCCTGGTGCTGCAGCCGGTCGACCGCCTGTACATCACCGTCGACGCCTACCAGATCGACATCGATGACCGCATCGCATTGTCGTCCAGCATCACCACCAACGCCGCCACCAGCGCGCTGCTGGGCACCCTGGGCCTGCCGCAGGTGACCGCGTTCTCGTACTTCACCAATGGCCTGGATACGCGTACCCGTGGCGTCGACTTCGTCTCCAGCTACACGGTGCCGTTCAGCGCCAGCAGCCTGGAACTGACCGCTGCGTACAGCTACAACGACACTGAAGTGCGCCGCGTCGGCGGCACCCCGGCGGTGTTCGGCACGCTGGGCCTGAACCAGTCGCTGATCGGCCGCGATGAAATCGGCCGCATCGAGGACAGCTACCCGCGCGACAAGGCGATCCTGAGCGGCACCTGGCGTTCGGATCACTGGGAGCTGGGCCTGGCGGCGACCCGCTACGGCAAGTTCACCGTGCGCAACTCGGCCACCGCGCTGCGCGACCAGACCTACGGCGACGCCTGGGTGGTGGATGCCTCGGCCAGCTACAAGCCGAGCAGCAACTGGACCCTGACCGTGGGCGCCGACAACCTGCTGGACAAGTACCCGGACCGCACCGAAGACCTGCAGAACTCCACCTTCGGCATGCTGCCGTACAGCAACTACTCGCCGTTCGGCTTCAACGGCGCGTACGTGTACGGCCGGGTCAAGTACACCTGGTAAGCGCTGGCGGGCGCCTCTCTGGTAGTGCCGGCCGCTGGCCGGCAACTCCCTGGTGGGGTCAGATCCTTTTTCCTGCGGGAGAGGGATCTGACCCCATTCGCATTTAAGGTTTGCCGTATCTGGCGTCATCGGTGAAAATCGGGATACCCCCGTTTTTCTGCGAGAGCCGATGCACCATGACACCGACCTGATCAACATCGTTGCCGTTGGCCTGGGGCTCGCCTTCATCTTTGGCGCGCTGGCCAACAAGCTGCGTTTGTCTCCGCTGGTCGGTTACCTGGTTGCTGGCATCTGTGTAGGTCCGTTCACCCCCGGCTTCGTCGCCGACCAGGCGCTGGCCAACCAGCTGGCCGAGCTGGGCGTGATGCTGCTGATGTTCGGCGTCGGCCTGCACTTCTCGCTGAAGGACCTGATGGCGGTCAAGGCCATCGCCATTCCCGGTGCGATCGGCCAGATCCTGGTCGCCACCCTGCTCGGCTGGGGCCTGGCAGCCTTGATGGGTTGGCCGGTCATCCACGGCATCGTGTTCGGTTTTGCGCTGGCCACCGCCAGTACCGTGGTGCTGCTGCGGGCGATGGAAGAGCGGCGCCTGCTGGAAACCCAGCGCGGCAAGATCGCGGTCGGCTGGCTGATCGTCGAAGACCTGGCCTGCGTGCTGGCACTGGTGATGATGCCGGTGATGGCCGGCGTGTTCGGCCCCGATGCCGCCAACGAAACCCATACCTTCGGCAGCGTGCTGGCCAGCATCGGCTGGACCTTCGTGCAGCTGGGCCTGTTCGTTGCGGTGATGCTGGTGGTCGGCCGCCGGGTCATTCCGTGGATCCTCGAACGCATTGCAGGTACCGGTTCGCGCGAGCTGTTCACCCTGTCGGTGCTGGCAATCGCGCTGGGCGTGGCATTCGGCTCGGCGATGCTGTTCGGCGTGTCCTTCGCGCTGGGCGCGTTCTTCGCCGGCATGCTGCTCAACGAATCCGAACTCAGCCACAAGGCGGCCAACGATTCACTGCCGCTGCGCGATGCGTTCGCAGTGCTGTTCTTCGTCTCGGTGGGCATGCTGTTCAACCCCAGCATCCTGATCGAGCACCCGTGGCAGGTGCTGGCCACCGCCGCGATCATCATGTTCGGCAAGTCCGCCGCCGCGTTCTTCATCGTGCGCGCGTTCGGCCACCCTACCGGTACCGCACTGACCATCTCGGCCAGCCTGGCGCAGATCGGTGAGTTCGCCTTCATCATCGCCGGCCTCGGCGTGACCCTGAAGATCCTGCCGCCCACCGGGCAGGCTTTGGTGCTGGCCGGCGCGCTGATCTCGATCATGCTCAACCCGCTGGTGTTCGGCCTGCTCGACCGTTGGCTGATGAAGCACCAGGAAACCACGCCGGCCGCAGTGGAAACCGAATTGCCGCCCGGGCCGTCGCTGGACCTGCACGACCACGCCATCGTCATCGGCTACGGTCGTGTTGGCAGTGCGCTGGCGCAGGTGCTGCGCGACCGCGGCGTGCCGGTGATGATCATCGACGACAACAAGGAGCATGTTGCCGAAGCGCATGCGGCCGGCCTGCCCGGCATCCGCGGCAGTGCCGCCTCGGACAAGGTGCTGGCCGAAGCCCATCCCGAGCGCGCCAAGATCGCCGTGCTGGCGATCCCGCAACCGCTGGAAGCCGGCGAGACCCTGGCCAAACTGCGTGCGCTGAACCCGAATCTGACCCTGCTGGCGCGAGCACACAGCGATGCAGAGGTGAAGCACCTGCTGGAGCATGGTGCCGATGGCACGGTGATGGCCGAGCGAGAGCTGGCCTATTCGCTGGCAGAGATGGTGATGGCCACGCCGCCGTATCGCAACCTGGGCCAGCACAGCATTCCTGTGGTGTGAGAGTTCTGCGGCAGGGCTGCGCCCTGCACCCGCCGAAACAACGGCAACGGCAAAAGCTGGCATTCCGTGGGATGGCGCGGTGGGTCCGGTTGCAGGGGACGCCGTGAATCCCCAGGCCGGCCCAGCCGCTGGCGGCTGTGCGTTCGGGCGCTTGCGAAGCAGTGCTTCGCAAGCAAAGCTCCCTCACCCATGGAGGCTCGGTCGCGCCATCCATGGCGCTCACGCCCCTGCAACCGGACCCACCCCGCCTTCGACAATTTCCTACTGCTGTTGGTAGGTGTCGACCTTGGTCGACACGGCGGCGCATGCGGTCAGATCCGTTCTCCGCAGGAAAACGGATCTGACCCCGGAAACAAAAAAATCCCCGGTCGACCCGCATCGACCGGGGATCTGGATCGCCACGTTGCCATTGCCTTGGAGAGGCAGCTCCACCGTAGCGCATTGGGTGACCGGTGGTGATCGCCTGTGGCGATGAGGACCAAGCGCGTGGCTATCAGGCGCCGGCCAGGGCCTGCTCCAGGTCGGCACGCAGGTCGCCGATGTGCTCGATGCCGATCGACAGCCGCACAGTGTCTTCGCTGACACCGGCCCTGGCCAGCTCGGCGGCGTCCAGCTGGCGATGGGTGGTCGAGGCCGGATGGGTGGCCAGTGACTTCGCATCGCCCAGGTTGACCAGGCGGGTGAACAGCTTCAGCGCATCGAGGAAACGTGCACCCGCCTCACGGCCGCCCGGCAAGCCAAAGGTCAGTACGCCCGAGCCGTGCCCGCCCAGGTAGCGTTGCGCGGCGGCATGCTCGGGGTCGTCGGCCAGCCCGGCATAGCGCACCCAGGCGACCTTTGCGTGCGCCTGCAGGAACTGTGCGACCGCCAGCGCGTTGGCGTTGATGCGCTCCATGCGCAGGGCCAGGGTTTCGATGCCCTGCAGGATCAGGAACGCATTGAACGGCGACAGCGCCGCGCCGGTATTGCGCAGCGGCACCACCCGCGCGCGGCCGATGTAGGCCGCAGGCCCCAGCGCTTCGGTATAGACCACGCCGTGATAACTGGGGTCGGGCTGGTTGAGCCGTGCGAAGCGCTGGGGTTGTGCAGCCCAGTCGAAGCGGCCGGAATCGACGATCGCGCCGCCGAGGCTGTTGCCGTGGCCGCCGAGATACTTGGTCAGCGAGTGCACCACGATGTCGGCGCCATGCTCGAACGGGCGCAGCAGGAACGGCGTGGCCACCGTGTTGTCGACGATCAGCGGCACGCCGGCGGCATGCGCGACCTCGGCAATCGCCGCGATGTCGGTGACGTTGCCACGCGGGTTGCCGATCGACTCGACGAAGACCGCCTTGGTGCGTTCATCGATCAACGCGGCGAACGCGGATGGATCGGCCGGATCGGCGAAGCGGGTCTGGATGCCGTACTGCGGCAACGTATGCGCCAGCAGATTGAGGCTGCCTCCATACAGCGCGCTGGAGGCGACGATGTTGTCGCCGGCTTCGGCGATGGTCTGGATGGCGTAGGTGATCGCAGCCTGCCCAGAGGCCAGCGCCAGCGCACCGATGCCGCCTTCCAGCGCCGCCACGCGCTGCTCCAGCACATCGGTGGTGGGATTCATGATGCGCGTGTAGATGTTGCCTGCCACCTTCAGGTCGAACAGGTCGGCGCCGTGCTGGGTGTCATCGAAGGCATAGGCCACCGTCTGGTAGATCGGCACCGCCACCGCGCGGGTGGTCGGGTCGGGACGATAGCCGCCATGCACGGCCAGGGTTTCCAGTTGCCACTGCGGGTCGCTCATTGCGCCAGGCTCCATCCGGGGAAACGGCCACGATAGGCCAGCCGGCAGCGACCGCTGAGAGCCACTGGCGATGACGCCCGTACCGGTGGTTATCAGGTTGGCCGCGATTCAGGCAGCCGTCATGGGCCGTTGCTAGGCTTCGCCGCCGGGCGCTCCTGCCCGGGCACGGAGGCCCAAGCGCATGCAGTCATCCCCCTGGACACCCGCCGCCAGCGGCTCGCCGACCCCGGTGCTGCTGGTGGAGGACGACCGCCGCCTGGCCGAACTGGTCAGCGACTACCTGCACGAACATGGCTTCGCCGTGCAGCATGTGGCCCGTGGCGACCTCGCCGGTGCGGCCTGCCGCCAGCACGCGCCGGAACTGGTGGTGCTGGACCTGATGCTGCCCGGCCTTGGCGGCATCGATGTGTGCCGGCAGATCCGCAGCTTCTCCGATGTGCCGATCCTGATGCTGACGGCCTGCGAGGACGACATCGAGCAGGTGCTCGGCCTGGAATCAGGCGCCGACGACTACGTGCACAAACCGGTCGAACCGCGCCTGCTGCTGGCCCGCCTGCGCGCCCTGCTGCGCCGCCGCCACGGCAGCGGCAGCACCGGCTCGCCCTGCCGGCTGATGCACGGCGGGCTGCTGATCGACCGCATGCAGCGCGACGTGCACCTGCACGGCGTGGCGGTGGAACTGGGTACCACCGAATTCGAGATCCTGTGGCTGCTGGCCAGCCAACCGGGACAGATCCTCTCACGCGACCAGATCCTGCAGGCGGTGCGTGGCATCGGCTTCGATGGCCTGGACCGCAGCGTCGATGTCAGCATCGGCAAGCTGCGCCGCAAGCTGGGCGACGACGCGCGCGAACCTCGACGGATCAAGACCGTGTGGGGCCGGGGTTACCAGTTCAATCCCTCGGCCTGGTCGGCGTGAAGCGCCTGTTCCTGTGGCTGTGGTTCGTCACCGGTGCCTGTTTGCTGGTTTCGGTGTACTTCCTCAATCACATCCTGGATGGCATCTACACGCCCGTGCAGGACCGCGTGTTCGTGCAGCAGGTGCGCGGGCAGGTGTACGCCCTGCGCAGTGGCCTGGCCGGCCTGGATGCAGAACAGCAGCGTGAGCGCCTGCAGCAGTGGCAGCCGCACTACGGCATCGCCCTGACCCTGCTCGACAAGCCTCCCTCGCTCGACCCGCAGGAACAGGTGGCGGTGCGGGCCGATGGCTTCATCGTGCGCGACCTCTACCAGCAGCTACTGCTGCCCATCGACGGCGTTGACGGCCGCTGGCTGCACCTGCGCCTGCCCGGTGCGGTGTCGATGACAACGTACATGACCATCGCTGCCTACCTCGGCATCCTGCTGCTGGTCGGCGCCAGCCTGTATGCCTGGGTACGCCTGCTCTGGCGCGATCTGGAGGCACTGCGCATGCATGCCGATCGCATCGGTGCCGGCGACCTGCAGGCGCGCGCGCAGGTGTCGCCACGCTCGCAGATCCGGGTCATTGTCGATCATTCCAACCGCATGGCCGCGCGCGTGGCTGAGCTTGTGCAGCGCCAGCGTGACCTCACGCATGCCATCTCGCATGAACTGCGCACGCCGATCGCACGCGTGGCCTTCGGCCTGGACCTGATGCGGGACAGCGACGATCCGGCACGACGCGCGCGCTTGGCGCAGGGGCTTCACGGTGACCTGGCCGAGCTCAACGGACTGGTCAGCGAACTGCTGGCCTACGAGCGCCTGGAACATCCCAACGAAGCCGAGCCCCTGCAGCGCATCGAAGCCAATGACTGGTTGCATGCCTGCCTGGCCGATGCGCGCCGCGATGCCGAACGCGCCGGCCTGGTACTGCGCGTGCAACCCAGCGCACTGCCACGGGTGGACGCCGAACCGCGCCTGCTGCAGCTGGCACTGAGCAACCTGGTCGGCAACGCGCTGCGCCATGCGCGTTCGCAGGTGGAGGTTTCGCTGGTAGGCGTCGGCGGCCGTGCCTGCCTGCGCGTGGATGACGACGGCCAAGGCATCGCCGAAGCCGACCGCGAGAAGGTGACGCGCCCGTTCACCCGCCTGGACGACAGCCGCAGCCGCGATACCGGTGGCTTCGGACTGGGCCTGGCCATCGTCAGCCGCATCGCGGCGCGCCATGGCGGGGAACTGCACATCAGCCGCGCCACGATGGGCGGCGCACGCGTCGAAATGCACTGGCCGCTGGCTGCCAGCTGAACGCCCACGGGCGCGATTACAGTTGATTACAACTCCCGCACAACTGCGGAGGGATCGGTCGCCGGCATATCGCCACGCTGGCGACCCTGCAGCACTCGCCGGATGCGCGCGCTGCTTTCCTCCCATTGTCGAGAGATTCCATGTCCCAGCTTCGCCGTACTCCGTCCCTGCTCTGCCTGGCCCTGCTGCCGCTGTTTGCCGCACCGATCGCCCACGCCAAGGATGACCACTGGACCTTCGAAGTCGCCGCCGGTGCCGGCGCGACCCCGCGCTACAGCGGTAGCAAGGAGTACCAGGCGTCGCCCATGCTGTCCTTCGATGCCAAGTCGCCTGGTGGCTGGTTTCTGGGCACCAGCGGTGTCGGCTGGGGTACGGCCATCGGTGAACACACTCACCTGCGCGCCTACATCGGTGCCAGCGGCAGCCGCCGCGAAAAGGACTCCCCCCTCGGCGGTTCGGACTTCCTGCGCGGCATGGGTGATATCCGTACCCGTCCCCTGGTCGGCCTCTCGGCTGGCTATACGCTGGGAGAAGCCGTGCTGAGCGGCAGCTGGCAGTTCACCCGCAAAGATGAAGACAAGGGCGACAACGGCCTGGCCACCCAGCAGATGCAGCTGAGCCTGTCGATGCCGCTGTTCGATTTCGCCGGCGGCGTGGTCAGTGGCAGTGTCGCCACCGAATACGGCAATCGCGGCTACATGCAGACCTGGTACGGCGTGAGTCCGGAACAGGCGGCGCGTACTGGATTTGCCCAGCACAAGCCGAAAGCCGGCCTGGTCAGTGCCGGGCTTGGCCTGAAGTGGAGCCACCGCGTGGGTCGCAACGGCAACTGGTACATCTCGGCGGAAGGCACGCGCCTGCTCGGCGATGCGGCCGACAGCCCGATCGTGCAGAAGCCGAACCAGTTCGGTTTGATGAGCGGGTACACGCACCGCTTCTGAGGCGACGCCGGGCATGGCCCGGCGTTCCTGGCAGGACACGGGGTGCTGCGGTAATGCAGCGCCCCGTGTGGATCACGCCTTGGCGAACACCAGGTGGCCGCCGTCGTTGCCGACTTCGATGGTATCGCCGTTGACGAAAGCGCCGGAAAGGATCTTCTGCGCCAGCGGATTCTCCAGCTGGGCCTGGATCGCACGCTTCAACGGGCGCGCACCATACACCGGATCGAAGCCGACGTTGCCGAGCAGGTCGAACGCCGCATCGGACACCACCAGCTTCAGCCCGCGCTCGGCCAGCCGCTTCTCCAGGCCACGCATCTGGATGCGCGCGATCTGCTTGATCTGCTGCTTGTCCAGCGGGTGGAACACCACGATGTCGTCCAGGCGGTTGATGAACTCCGGGCGGAAGTGCGCCTGCACCACGCCCATTACCGCCGCCTTCATCTGCGTGTAGGCCTCCGGGCTGTCATCAGCGCTCATGTCCTGGATCTGGTGCGAGCCCAGGTTCGAGGTCATCACGATGACGGTGTTGCGGAAGTCCACGGTGCGGCCCTGGCCATCGGTCAGGCGGCCATCGTCCAGCACCTGCAGCAGGATGTTGAACACATCCGGATGCGCCTTCTCCACTTCGTCCAGCAGGATCAACGAATACGGACGGCGACGCACGGCCTCGGTCAGGTAGCCACCCTCTTCGTAACCGACGTAGCCCGGGGGCGCACCGATCAGGCGGGCGACGCTGTGCTTCTCCATGAACTCGCTCATGTCGATGCGGATCATCGCGTCGGCACTGTCGAACAGGAACTCGGCCAGCGACTTGCACAGCTCGGTCTTGCCGACGCCGGTCGGGCCGAGGAACAGGAACGAACCGGCCGGGCGATTCGGATCGGACAGGCCCGCACGCGAACGGCGCACGGCATCGGAGACGACCTTGATCGCTTCCTCCTGGCCGACCACGCGGTTGTGCAGCACCTCTTCCATCCGCAGCAGCTTGTCGCGCTCACCTTCGAGCATCTTGTTGACCGGAATGCCGGTCCAGCGCGACACGACCTCGGCGATCTCCTCGTCGGTAACCCGGTCCTGCACCAGCTTGAAGTCCCTGTGTTCGGCTTCCTGCGCGGCGGCCAGCTGCTTTTCCAGCTGCGGCAGCAGGCCGTACTGGATCTCGCTCATCTTGGCGAAATCCTGGCGGCGCTGCGCGGCTTCCAGCTCCAGCTTGGCCTGCTCGACCTGCTCCTTGATCTTGGTCGCACCCTGCAGCGCTGCCTTCTCCGACTTCCAGATTTCATTGAGGTCGGAGAACTCACGCTCCAGCGCATCGATGTCGTTCTCCAGATCGGCCAGGCGCTGCCGCGAGGCTTCGTCCTTTTCCTTCTTCAGCATCTCGCGCTGGATCTTCAGCTGGATCACCCGGCGTTCCAGGCGGTCCAGCTCCTCCGGCTTGGAGTCGATTTCCATGCGCAGGCGCGAGGCCGCCTCGTCCATCAGATCGATGGCCTTGTCCGGCAGCTGGCGGTCGGTGATGTAGCGGTTGGACAGGGTCGCCGCCGCCACGATGGCCGGGTCGGTGATCTCTACGCCGTGGTGCACCGCGTACTTTTCCTTCAGCCCGCGCAGGATCGCGATGGTGTCTTCCACCGAAGGCTCACCCACGAACACCTTCTGGAAGCGGCGCTCCAGCGCGGCGTCCTTTTCGATGTACTTGCGGTACTCATCCAGCGTGGTCGCGCCCACGCAGTGCAGCTCGCCACGGGCCAGCGCCGGCTTGAGCATGTTGCCGGCATCCATCGCGCCGTCGGCCTTGCCGGCGCCGACCATGGTGTGCAGCTCGTCGATGAACAGGATGATCTGGCCTTCGCTCTTGGCCAGGTCATTCAGCACGCCCTTCAGGCGCTCTTCGAACTCACCGCGGAACTTGGCACCGGCGATCAGCGCGCCCATGTCCAGCGACAGCACGCGCTTTCCGCGCAGGCCTTCGGGCACTTCGTCGTTGATGATGCGCTGGGCCAGGCCTTCGACGATCGCGGTCTTGCCCACGCCCGGCTCGCCGATCAGCACCGGATTGTTCTTGGTCCGGCGCTGCAGCACCTGGATGGTGCGGCGGATTTCCTCGTCACGGCCGATCACCGGATCGAGCTTGCCGCTCTCGGCGCGCGCAGTCAGGTCAATGGTGTACTTCTCCAGCGCCTGCCGCTGTTCCTCGGCATTTTCCGACTGCACGTTCTCGCCGCCGCGCAGCTTGTCGATGGCGGCCTGCAAGCGGGTCTTGTCGGCGCCGGCGGCGCGCAGCGCCATGCCCAGCGTGCCGCTGTCTTCCAGCGCCGCCAGCACGAACCACTCGCTGGCAATGAAGGCATCGCCATTCTGCTGGGCCAGCTTGTCAGTGTGATTGAGCAGGCGTCCGAGGTCGTTGCCCATCGAAACGTTGCCAGCCTGGCCGGACACCTTCGGCAGCGCATCCAGTGCCTCGGTCAGGCGCTCGCGCAGCACCGGCACGTTCACCCCGGCCTGGGCCAGCAACGGGCGCGTGCTGCCGCCCTGCTGGTCCAGCAGTGCGCTGAACAGGTGAACCGGTTCGATGATGCTGTTGTCGCGGCCCACGGCCAGCGACTGTGCGTCTGCCAGCGCCTGCTGGAAACGCGAGGTGAGCTTGTCCATCCGCATTGCGAATCCTCATCGGTCATCAGGGCCGGCCCGCGCCGGCGATGCTGGAAAGATGCGGTTGCCCCACCCCGTTTCAAGGGTGGCTGCGACTGCACCCCGAGGCCAGTCAGCCTGCGGCCAGCATGCCGGAGCGGGTGTGGTCGGCGCGTTGATCCCGATCAGTTTCGCCCGCTGGATGGGCTCAGCGGGTGATGGCAGTACGGATCGCCCGCAGCTGCTGCTTGATGGCCCTTGCCTGCGCCACATCCATGCGCAGCAGGGCTTTCTGCCCGATCGAGCGCGACTGCAGGGTGGCGTCGACGAAGCGGTAGCGGCCACGCTCGTCGCGTTCCACCAACGGCGGCTGGGCCGGCTCCGGGGTGTCCAGCAGGTGGTCGATCACCGCCACCAGACGGTCGTTGAAGTAGCCGTCGGGCCGGCCAAGATCGACATAGGCCTGCTGGATCAGCGGATAGAAGCGCTTGTAGGCGCTGGCGGTCGCCGCCGGATCCAGCGCGGTGAAGGCCTGCACGTAGGGTGCATAGCGCGCCGCGTTGCTGGCGGCGATCCGCTCGCCGCCCTCACCGGGCTCGACCTGCAGGCTGCCTGGCAGCGGCCGCGCGGCCAGCGCGGTGGGTGGCACGCTGGGCTTGTCCAGGTTGTCGACCTGGGTGACCAGGCGCTGGATCAGATGGTCGCGCAACAGCAGGGTCAGTGGTCCTTCGCCCTGGAACAACTGGCTCAGTGCGCCCCAGGCCGCGGCATCGCTGTCAGCCAGTTTCGGCAGCGCTGGATCAGCGGCCGCCTCTGTCTCCAGCGGGTGCCTGATCGGTGGCGGTGCCGGGGCCGGTTGCTCGGCCGTCATTGGCTGTGGAGGTGCAGCGCTGCTGGCGGGAGTGGATTGCACCGGCACCGAAACGCCGTCCGCCAGGCTCTTCAGCTGATCGCGGAACAACCACCCGCCCGCACCGCCGATCACCACCACGCCCAGCACCCAGGGCCATACCGCCTTTCCACTCTGCATGATGCAGCACCTCGTTTTCACACGCATGGAGAAGGTGTGACCCCCCGTGTCTGCGAGGGTTCCCCCTTCGTTCGGCTGCGGTTTGGGTTGGGCAGGACATGCAGCCATGCTCACGCCTGCTTTGCACGCCGCGCGCGAGGCTGTTGCTCTTGTCGTATGGAGACACTGCCATGCAGTACGCGCTGTATTACTGGACCGGCATCCAGGGCCGCGGTGAATTCGTGCGGCTGGCGCTGGAAGATGCCGGCGCCGACTACATCGACATGGCGCGGGTACACGGCGATGCAGTGATGCAACCTTTCCTTGATGGGAAAAGCGAGGGGACGCAGCCATTCGCACCGCCATTCCTGAAGGCCGGCCGCCAGGTCATCGCACAGGTCGTGGCGATCCTGGATTTCCTTGGCCCGACATTGGACCTGGTGCCACAGGCGGCCTCGCGGCGGATGCAGGCGCTGCAGTTGCAGCTGACCATCGCCGATCTGGTGGCCGAGGTGCATGACACCCACCATCCGATCGCCGTATCGAAGTACTACGAAGACCAGAAGAGCGAAGCCAAGGCACGCGCCGCCTCTCTGCGCAGCGAACGGCTGCCGAAGTTTCTCGGCTACTTCGAGCAGGTGCTGGCCGCCAATGGCGGCCGCCATACGCTGCGCGAGCATTCCTACGTGGATCTGTCGCTGTTTCAGCTGCTGAGTGGGCTGGATTACATGTTCCCACGCCGTATGCAGGCACTGGGCCAAACCCTGCCCCTGCTGCGTGCGCTGCAGGAGCGGGTAGCCAAGCGCCCCAACATCGCCGCCTACCTGGCCTCGGAACGACGGTTGCCGTTCAACACCAACGGCATCTTCCGCCACTACCCGGAACTGGATGGGGAGCGGTAGTGCCGGCCGCTGGCCGGCATCTGCACACTGCGTCCGAGGTCCATGAGGATGCCGGCCAGCGGCCGGCACTACCGTGGGGTCAGCTGTTGTCACTCAGCGGCTTCACCGCCTGCTTCTGCAGCGACAGCAGGCCCAGCAGCACTGCCAGTGCCACGTAGGCGCCGGCGAACTGCCAGCTGATGATACGTGCCAGCCCTTCCAGCTCCCAAGGCAGGTAGATGCCACCACGCGGGTCCACCGAGTGGATCAGGCCGAACAGGGTCAGCACCGCGGCCACCAGCAGGAAACCGCAGGCCCGGCGCAGGCGGCCATCGACCATTGCCGCCACCGCCGAGATCCACAGCATCGAGGTGATGATGAAGCCATTGCCGAGGGTGAAGATCACCGCCAGTTCCGGCAGGCCGTGGCCGTCGAGCTTGGTCAGCAGCTGCGGCAGCTGGTCCGGCGCGATCCAGCCCGGCGCCTTGATCGCCAGCAGATAGGCCACCGACGGCAGGAAACCGAACACCATCGCACCGGTGTGGTGGCGCGGCGTGGCCTGGAACGCCTGGGTGGTGATGTCGATGGCCACGTACACGATGATCGGTGCCAGCACCGCCAGCGGCAGCCACTGCACCAGCCCGGAGATGATGCCGAGCATGCCGCCGATGCCGACGAACAGGCCGGTCAGCAGCGTGTAGCCGCTGCGAGCGCCCATGTGCTTGTAGGCCGGCTGGCCGATGTACGGCGTGGTCTGCGCGACGCCGCCACAGACACCGGCCACCAGCGTGGCCACCGCCTCCACCAGCAGGATGTCGCGGGTGCGATAATCATCGCCGGCTGCGCGTGCGCTTTCGGACACGTTGATGCCACCGACCACCATCAGCAGGCCGAACGGCAGCAGCAGCGGCAGGTAGGTCATCGCGGTAGGCAGGCCCTCGAGGAAGCCCAGCGTCGGCAGCGGCAGCACCACCTGCGGCGGCACCCACTCCGGCACGTGGAAGCCCGGTGCGCCCAGCCCGGCCAGGCCAAGGCCGTAATACAGCACGGTGCCGAACACGAAGGCCAACAGCACGCCCGGGCCACGCACCGGCAGCTTGCCCTTGGCGATCAGCACGTACAGCAGCAGGCCCAGCGTGGTGAAGCCGACCAGCGGCGAGCGCAGCGTTTCCAGCAACGGCAGCAGGCCCATCAGCACCAGCGCGATGCCGGCGATGGAGCCCAGCAGCGCGGCCCGCGGCAGCGCGCGGGTGACCGCTTCGCCGAAGAACGACAGCACGAACTTGAGCACGCCCATGATGACCAGCGCGGCCATGCCCAGCTGCCAGGTCGCGATACCCGCAGCATGCGGGTCCATGCCCTGCTGCTTGAAGGCGATGAAGGCCGGACCGAGCACCAGCAACGCCATGCCGATGCTGGTCGGTGCATCCAGGCCGAGCGGCATGGCGGTGACATCATCGCGGCCGGTACGCGCGGCCAGCCGGCGTGCCATCAGGGTGTACAGCAGGTTGCCGACCAGCACGCCGAAGGCGGTGCCGGGGAACATGCGGCCGAACACTACGTCGGCGGGGAACTGGAAGATCCCGACCAGGGCCATGGCGATGAAGCCGAGGATGGAGAGGTTGTCGACGACCAGGCCGAAGAAGCCGTTGAAGTCGCCGGCGACGAACCAGCGACGCGGTGCGGCGGAAGCGGGAGCGGACATGGAAGGGGCGGTGGGGGTGGGGACCGCCGATGGTAGGCCCAGCGGAGCCGGTGCGCCAATTCCGTCGTGGAATGATGGGTTCCAGCCAACGGCGGAGCCCCTCGTGGCTGGGGGTTGGTCGCGGACAGCGGGTTTATCGGAATGGGCCGTGCGGGGTGGCCTGCGCAGGACACGCCGTGAACCCGTCCCTGGGGGCTCGATGGCGCCATCCATGGCGCCAACGGTCCTGCGCAGCCCACCCCGCACAGCCCCTGACAGTTTCCTGCGCGTGCCAGCCACGGAAGAGAATCAAAAGATCAGAAGCAAAGGCAGGCGCTCGTTGTAGAGCCGAGCCCATGCCCGGCTGCTGTACGCGAAGCCTCTCAGCCGAGCATGGCTCGGCTCTACAGAAGATCATTTCGATCATTCCTGCGTTATCCACGCATGGCGTGGATCTACCGTGTCGACCAAGGTCGACACCTACCAACAGCAGCGATGATCTGTCGAAGGCGGGGTGGGTCCGGTTGCGGGGGTGTCCGCGGCATGGGCCCGAGGCATGCCTCGGGCGGGTTGGGCAGGACGCCCAACCCCGGTCTTGCCGTGTGCGCAGGACAGCGCACACGAGCAAGCCGCGGCCAAGCCCCCAAGGACGGGTTTACGGCGTCCCCCGCAACCGGACCCGCCCCGCCATCCCACAGGAAGCCAGCTTTTGCTGTTGCTTTTGAGGTTGCCGGCCAGCGGCCGGCACTACCGTTTCGGCGGGTGCAGGGCGCAGCCCTGCATCGACCAACCCCCTACTTCTTCAGGAAGTTGTCCACCAGCAGATGCTTCACGTCGTCGAAGCGGCCGTTCAACACCGCCTTGGCGGCATACAGCGCCGTACCGGCCACCTGCTTGGCCTCGATCTGCGGCGGCATCACCAGCTCGGCGCGGCTGGTGTGCACATCCAGCAGCGCCGGGCCGCGTTGGGCCAGGAAGTCCTGCACCGCTTCCTCCAGATCCTCGCTGCGGGTCACGGTGCGGCCGTGGAAGCCGATCACCTCGGCCAGGCGGCCGAAGTCCGGGTTCTTCAGGTCGGTGTAGTGATCCAGAAGGCCTTCCACCTTCTGCTCCAGCTCGACGAAATTCAGCGAGCCGTTGTTGAACACCACCACCTTGATCGGCAGATTCTCCTGCACAGCGGTCAGCAGATCGCCCAACAGCATCGCCAGGCCACCATCGCCGGACAGCGAGATCACCTGCCGGCCGGGGAACGCCTTCTGCAGGCCCAGTGCCTGTGGCATCGCATTGGCCATCGTGCCGTGCAGCAGGCTGGTCAGCGTGCGGCGGCGGCCGTTGACGCGGATGTGGCGCAACACCCACACCATCGGCGAGCCTCCGTCGGCGGTGAACAGTGCATCATCGGTGGCGTACTTCGACAGCAGCGCGGTCAGGTGCTGCGGATGGATCAGCTCGCCCTCACCGGGCTGCTCTTCCTTCTCGCGCTTCTTCAGTGCCTTGTCACGGCGCTCGATGCACTCGTCCAGGAAACTGCTGTCCTCGCGCGGCAGCAGCATCGGCAGCAAGGCGTCCAGCGTCGGCGCGATATCACCGACCACGCCAAGGTTCACCGGATGGCGGCGGCCGAGGTGGCTGCCATCGCGGTCGACCTGGATGATCGTGGCCTTGTCCGGGTAGAACTGGCCCCAGGCGAAGTCGGCGCCGAGCAGCAGCAGCGTGTCGCACTCCATCAGCGTGTGGAAGCCGGATTCGATGCCGAAGATGCCGGTCATGCCCATGTTGTACGGGTTGTCCGGCTCGACGAAATCCTTGGCGCGCGAGGTGTGCGCCACAGGCGCCTGCAACCTGCGCGCAAGTTCCAACAACTGCACATGCGCGCCCTGGCAACCGGCACCGGCATAGATGCCGATGCGCTTGCCCTGCCCCAGCAGCTCGGCAATGTGCTGCAGCTCGGCATCGGACGGACGCAGCACCGGCTGGGTGTAGTGCACCGAGAACGGCACATCGTGCTTCACCTCGGTCTCGCTGATGTCAGCCGGCAGGATCACTACGGCGACGCCGCGACGGCTGATCGCGGCCTGGCAGGCCAGCGCCACCACGCGTCGCGCCTGTTCGGCACTGTGCACCTGCTCGCAGAACACCGTGCAGCTGCCATACACCGCCTTGAAATCCACTTCCTGCGGGAACTCCATGCCCAGCTCGCTGGTGACGATCTGGCTGGCGATCAGCACCATCGGCGCCCGGTTGCGGTTGCTTTCGAAGATACCGTTGATGAAGTGCAGGCCACCGGGCCCGCAGGAACCGGCGCAGGCGGTCAGTTCGCCACTTACCAGCGAATCGGCACCGGCGGCAAAGGCCGCCACTTCCTCATGGCGTACGTGCACCCAAGCGATCTCGCTGCCATGCATCGCATCGGTCACATGGTTGAGCGTATCGCCCACGATGCCGTAGCAACGGCGGACACCAGCCTGCTGCAGGGCGTCCACCACGATTTCGGCCACGCGCTTGCTCATCGGATACATCCTCGAACGGGGGAACGTTCGAGGCTAGACCTGATGAAGTGATGCTTCCGCAAAAAAAGGGGACGGAGGGAATTAAGTCGTTTGTGCCGTTAACGACTTAATTCCCTCCGTCCCCTTTTCTTAATCGTTGACGTTGATCCAACCTTCCACCGCGCCCTGCTTCGGGTTGCGGTAGCGCAGCTTCATCCAGCCATCCTGTTCATCCAGCATCTCCACACGGTCGCCCTGCACCAGATAACGCTTGGTGCTGGATGCACCGGGCCGGTCGAACAGGAACAGGCGCGCCGCCAGCACAGAGGCCTGCTGGCCACGCAGCGGTCCGTCGGCGGGTGCACCCAGGCCATCGGCGATGGCGCTCTCCAGCACACGACCAGTGGGATCATAGGTGCGCCAGACTGCCAACGGGCCCTGCTCGTCGGTCTGTTCCCATTGCAGCGCGGCGTTCAGCGTGTCGCCCAGCATCAGCACGCTCTCGCTGCGGTAGAGATAAAGCTTCGCACCTGCAAACCGGTACTGGTCTGCGTACCACATCGGGCCGCTGCGGCAGCTGCTGGTCAGGGTGCGGCTCAGACGATCGACAGTCAGCCCCATCAGGTCACCGCAGCTGTCCTTGCCGTGGGTGTCGGCCTGCAGCGCGCGGAACCCGGCACTGGACGGATCGAAGCGGTACACCGTCACCGCTTCGTTGACCATGCCCACCGAGGCGCGCGCGACCAATTCCGGGTAGCCATCGAAATCGACATCTTCAAGAGACCATCTCGAATTGCCGTCGGCATCGGCCGCGCCCTCAAGCGTCTGGCGCTTGCCTGACGGTGACATCTGCACGGCGATGCTGCCGTCCTGCTGGGGATCGGCGTGCGCCTGCACGTGAGCGGCGACCTGGAACCGTAGCGTCTCGCCGCCGTCCTCATTCGCCTCCGCCGTCGGCAGCCATAGGCCTGCCAGCAGCAGGCCCAACACGTAGTCCCTGTGTTTCATCGTCTATCCCTGTGGCGCCACGATGGCCCCTTCAGGTCAGAACGATACCTCGACCGGCTGCCGCGACCACAGCACCGACTGATGCTTGGTCTGCTGCTTCCACGCCAGGCGGATCGCTTCAATGTCAGCACGGCGCTGCGGGGTGTCCTCGTGCAGCACCACCAGCACCTTGGTGCGCAGGCGATTGGGCGAGGCATCGCCGCGGAACAGCCACTGGCCATAGGCATCGAACACGGTCAGGCCATCCGGGAAACGCGGGGTCACTTCCTTGTCCAGGAAAGCGCGCCACTGCGCCTCGCTGATGGTGTCGGCCTGCGGGCGGTTGCCGGCACCCTGCTCTTCACCCACGCCGAAGTACAGCTCGCTGCGCACCCAGCCGTGGCCGGCGGAGGGGCGGGCGGCATCGCCCTTCAGTTCGGCGGTGGTGGCCGTGGCATAGGCGCTGGGCGCCTGCGAGGACAGGCTGGCACAGCCGCTGGTGGCCAGCAGCACGGCGAAGACGAGGCCAAGGTGTTTCATCGGTACAGCTCCGGGGAAGGGGGACAGAGGCGAGCCGGCAGCGTACAGCGCCACTGGCCCGGCGTGCTGATGCCAGCAGGGCATCAGCTCATGCCGGGACGGCAGGGACTTGCATCGGCACCGGCCATCACGCGAAGATAATATATCGCTTCATCCGGATGGATGTAAGTGAAACTATCTACCCCTTCCCCGTCGTCGTTGTTGCTGGAGCCCCCATGTCCATCCGCCTGCCCGCGTCGCCGCTCGGCCTCGCCATCGCCCTCGCGCTTTCCTCCACCGCCGTCCCGGCTCTGGCCCAGGACGCTACCAACCTCGACACCGTGATCGTCACCGGCACCCGTGCCGCCGACCGCACCGTGCTCGAATCCACCTCGCCGGTGGATGTGCTCACCGCCGAGGACATCCGCAAGGCGGGCGTGGTCAACGGTGAGCTGGGCAGTGCGCTGCAGGCCCTGCTGCCGTCGTTCAACTTCCCGCGCCAGTCCAACTCCGGCGGCGCCGACCACGTGCGCGCCGCACAGCTGCGTGGCCTGTCGCCGGACCAGGTGCTGGTGCTGGTCAATGGCAAGCGCCGCCACCACACCGCGCTGGTCAACACCGACAGCAAGATCGGCAAGGGCACCACGCCGGTCGACTTCAATTCGATCCCGGTCAGCGCGATCAAGCGCATCGAAGTGCTGCGCGACGGCGCCGGTGCGCTGTACGGCTCCGATGCGGTGGCCGGCGTGATCAACGTGATCCTCGACAACGGCGGTGACGGCGGCGAGATCGAGGCCAGCTACGGTGCCCACCACACCGACCTCAAGCCGATCGGCCGCACCCTCACCGACGGCCAGACCGGCAACATCAGCGCCAAGGTCGGCACCTCGCTGGGCGAGGACGGCGGCTTCCTGCGTGTCGGCCTGGAGTACAAGCACCGCAACGGCACCAACCGCGCCGGCTTCGACCAGATTCCGCCGTGGGACCAGACGCCGGACAACCTGGCGCTGCAGGGCAAGCGCAACTATGTGCTGGGCGATGGCAAGAGCAAGGACATCAACCTGTGGCTGAACACCGAAATTCCGGTGGGCCAGACCTCGACGTTTTACGCGTTCGGCACCTTCAACCAGCGTGATACCGAAGGCGCGAACTACTTCCGCTATCCCGATGGCGATGCCAACTGGAAGCAGGTCTATCCGAACGGTTACCGGCCGATCTCCGAAGGCGAGAACCGAGACGTGCAGGCCGTGGCCGGCGTGCGCGGCCAGTGGGGTGAGTGGAGCTACGACGGCAGCCTGGATTACGGCCAGAACGACTTCACCTACCGCCTGCGTGATTCGCTCAACGCGTCGCTGGGCCCAACCAGCCCGACCCGCTTCAAGACCGCTGACTACAAGTACGCACAGACTGTGGGCAACCTCGATCTGAGCCGCGTGTTCACCCAGAGCGACAGCATCAGCCACACCCTGGGCCTGGGCGTGGAAGCGCGCCATGAGCGCTACCAGACCCGCCCGGGTGACCCGGCCAGCTACGCCGCAGGCCCCTACACCGATCGCCCGACCGGCTCGCAGGCCGGTGGCGGCCTGACCCCGCAGGATGCGGCCCGCCTGTCGCGCGATGTCGCCAGCGCCTACGCCAGCCTGTCCAGCCAGTTCGGCGAGAAGTTCTCCACCGATCTGGCCGCGCGCTACGAGCACAACGACGATTTCGGCGGTGAACTGACCGGCAAGCTCGGCCTGCGCTATGAATTCACCCCGGCGTTCGCGCTGCGTGGCGCCATCTCCAACAACTTCCGTGCGCCGTCACTGGCGCAGATCGGCTACGAATCCACCTCCACCGGCTACAACGCCGGCGGCCAGCTTGTGCAGGGCCGCCTGTTGTCGGTCAACAATCCGATCGCACGTGGCCTGGGTGCGCAGAATCTGAAGCCGGAAAAGTCGATCAACACCTCGCTGGGCTTCACCAGCCGCATCGGTGAGCACTTCGACCTGTCGCTGGACTTCTTCCAGATTGACATCGACGACCGCATCGCGCTGTCGGAAAGCATCACCGGCGCTGCACTGACCGACTACGTGGCGGCCAACTACGGGGTCACCGGCCTTCAGAGCGCCAGTTTCTTCGTCAACGCCGCCGATACCCGCACCCGCGGTGCCGAGCTGGTGAGCAACTGGCGGCAATCGCTGGGCGATGGCCAGCTGCTGCTGACCGGCACCTACGCGTACACCAAGACCACACTGAAGAACGTGCTGGCCACGCCGGCACAACTGCGTGCACTGAATCCGGACTACGTGCTGTTCGGTATCGAAGAAACCAATACCCTCACCGATGCCACGCCGCGCACCCGTGGCAGCTTCTCGGCCGCCTGGAGCAACGACCACTGGTCGCTGAGCACCCGCGTGAACCGCTATGGCAGCGCCACCCGCGTGTTCAACTTCGGTGACGGCTACATCCCGCGCCAGACCTACCAGGCCGAATGGCAGCTGGATGCGGAAGTGGAGTACCGCATCACCCCGCAGTGGAGCGTGGCCATCGGTGGCCAGAACCTGACCGACAATTACCCGGATCGATCCAACAGCGATATCCACTACTTCGGCAACCTGCCGTACGACGTGCTGTCGCCGATCGGCAGCAACGGCGCGTATTACTACGGCCGCGTCCGCTATACGTTCTGATCGCATTGGGTGTGATTGCCTTGGGTGAGTGCGGACCGTTGGTCCGCACTGTCTGCGTTCCATGCAGGCTGCCCTTCGTGCCGACCAACGGTCGGCACCCACCGGAGGTGATCGCTCTGGGCGGGTGCGGACCGTTGGTCCGCACGACACGGTAGTGCCGGCCGCTGGCCGGCAACCGCAGGGTGCATCCATGGACCATGACGTTGCCGGCCAGCGGCCGGCACTACCAGATCCGTAGCCTGCCCTCGACCCCACGTACACGCCCGCGCTGGCAAGCTGGGCGTCATGGCTGAACCGCTCCCCCTGCGTCCGCCACCTCCATTGCTGGACGATGCCTGCGCGTTGTTCCTCGATGTTGATGGCACCCTGATCGAATTCGCTGCACGCCCGGATGCCGTGCAGCTGCTGCCCGATGTGCGCGAAGCCATCGGCCGCATCAGCGACCGCCTGGAAGGTGCCGTGGCACTGGTCAGTGGCCGCCCGCTCGAGCAACTGGACCAGTTGTTCGCTCCGCTGCAGCTTCCCGCCGCCGGCCTGCATGGCCACGAACTGCGTGGCGAGGATGGTCGCGTGCTGCGCGACACGCATGATGACGACACCGCCGACTGGCTGCATGCGCTGCACCAGCAGGCAATGCGTTTCGCACATGGGCACCCCGGCGTGCTGGTGGAGGACAAGGGCGTCGGCCTGGCCCTGCACTGGCGCGGCGCACCGAACGCAGCGGCCGATGTGCGCGCCTTTGCCAACCGCCACCTGCGCGGTCGCAGCAGCCATCGCCTGCAACCCGGCGACCATGTGGTCGAGTTCGTGCCGGTCGGCTCCGACAAGGGGCGCGCGGTGCGACGGATGATGCAGTACCTGCCGTTCCGTGGCCGCCTGCCCGTGTTCATGGGGGACGACCTCACCGATGAGTTCGGCTTTGACGCCGCCAATGGCCAGCATGGCTGGAGTGTGCTGGTGGGTGAACGCGAACCCAGCGCGGCGGTGTTCGCACTGCCCGACATACGCAGCGTGCACGCCTGGCTGCGTGAGAATGCCTATTGACCCGGCCAACCCCCACGGCCGCAACCGAGATGTAGCACGTGATGACCCAACCCGATCTTGATCTGGGCGTGGTCGGCAACGGCAGCTTCGGCGCCCTGGTCGACAAACATGCCCGCGTTGTCTGGAGCTGCCTGCCCACCTTCGACGGCGACCCCACCTTCTGTGCCCTGCTCGGCCCCAACCAGCAGACCGGCGGCGACTTCGCCATCGAGCTGGAGGATTTCAGCAGCAGCGAGCAGGAATACCTGACCAACACCGCGATCCTGCGCACCGTGCTGCACGACAGCCACGGCGGCTCGCTGGAAATTCTCGACTTCGCTCCGCGCTGGCGCCAGAACGATCGCTTCTACCGCCCGGTGAGCCTGATCCGCCAGGTGCGTCCACTGGCGGGCAGCCCGCGCATCACCGTACGCGCGCGGCCGCTGGCCGACTGGGGCGCACGCGTACCCGAGTCCACCTGGGGCAGCAACCACGTGCGCTGGATCCTGCCCGAACACGTACTGCGGCTGACCACCGACGTGCCGGTGCGCCTGGTGCGCGACGGCCTGCCCTTCGTGCTCAACCATCCGGTCCACCTGATCCTGGGCGTGGACGAATCGCTCGACCGCTCGATCAGCGGCTACGTGCAGGACGCCTTCCAGCGCACCCGCGACTACTGGCGCGAATGGGTGCGCTACCTGTCCATTCCGCTGGAATGGCAGGACGCGGTGATCCGCAGTGCGATCACCCTCAAGCTCTGCCAGTACGAGGACAGCGGCGCGATCATCGCGGCGATGACCACCTCCATTCCCGAAGCGCCCGGCAGCGTGCGCAACTGGGACTACCGTTACTGCTGGCTGCGCGATGCCGCGTTCGTGGTGCGTGCGCTGAACCGCCTCGGCGCGACGCGCACGATGGAACAGTTCCTCGGCTACATCTTCAACCTGGCCAGCAACGACGGCACCCTGCAGCCGCTGTATGGCATCGGCTTCGAAGCCAAGCTGGACGAGGACGAAGTGCCCAGCCTGTCCGGTTACCGCGGCATGGGGCCGGTGCGCCGCGGCAACCTGGCCTGGGTGCAGCGCCAGCACGATGTCTATGGCAGCGTGGTACTGGCCTCCACCCAGCTGTTCTTCGATCGTCGCCTGCAGGATCCCGGCGACGCGCACACCTTCGCGCGGCTGGAACCACTCGGCGAGCAGGCCTTCGCCCTGCATGACGTACCGGATGCCGGCCTGTGGGAGTTCCGCGGCCGCACCGAAGTACATACCTACACCAGCGCGATGTGCTGGGCCGCCTGCGACCGCCTGTGCAAGATCGCCGTGCGCCTGAAGCGCGATGACCGCGCACGCTACTGGCGCGAGCGCGCCGACACCATCCACGCCCGCATCATGGCTGAGGCCTGGAGCGAAGAACGGGGCCACTTCACCGATACTTTCGGTGGTCACCGCCTGGATGCGTCGTTGCTGTTGCTGGCCGACATCGGCTTCATCGACGCGATGGACGCCCGCTTCGTCGCCACCGTCGAGGCCATCGGCCGTGACCTCAAGCATGGCAACTCGCTGTACCGCTATGTCGCCCCGGATGACTTCGGTGAACCGGAAACCAGCTTCACCATCTGCACGTTCTGGTACATCGACGCGCTGGCCGCGATTGGCCGCATGGAAGAAGCGCGCGAGATGTTCGAGCTGCTGTTGAAGCAGCGCAATCATCTGGGCCTGCTGTCGGAGGACCTGGCCTTCGACAGCGGCGAGGCCTGGGGCAATTTCCCGCAGACCTATTCGCACGTCGGCCTGATCACCGCCGCGATGCGCCTGTCGCGGTCGTGGCAGGAGGCATCGTGAGTCGTCTTGTGGTGGTTTCAAACCGCGTGGCCGTGCCGGGCGAGAACCGCGCCGGCGGCCTGGCGGTGGGCCTGCTGGCCGCGTTGAAGGAACGCGGCGGCATGTGGTTCGGCTGGAGTGGCAAGAGCGTGCGTGATGGCAGTGGCACGCTGCACCGGCAGAAGGACGGCGACATCGAGTTCGTCACCCTGGACCTGAGCAAGCGCGAGGTCGATGGCTACTACAACGGCTTCGCCAACCGCACGCTGTGGCCGCTGCTGCATTTCCGCCTGGACCTGGTCGATTACGATCGCGGCACCCGCGAGACCTACCACAAGGTCAACGCGCTGTTCGCCGACAAGCTCGCACCGCTGCTGCGCGAGGACGACATCGTCTGGATCCACGACTACCACCTGATTCCGCTGGGCGCGATGCTGCGCGAACGGGGCATCGGCTGCCGCATCGGTTTCTTCCTGCACATCCCGATGCCCTCGGCCGACCTGCTGCAGGCGATGCCGGACCATCTGCGGTTGTTCTCGGCGCTGTATGCCTACGATCTGGTCGGCTTCCAGACCCAGCGTGACGCCGACCGTTTCCAGACCTACCTGCGCCTGTTCGGTGGCGGCAAGGTACTCGAGAACGGCGAACTGGAAGCACCGGGGGGACGCCGCTTCCGCGCGGCCGCCTTCCCGATCGGCATCGATACCGAACTGATCGCCCGCCAGGCTGGCACCGCCGCCACCAAGGCAGCGGTGAAGAACCTGCGCGGCAGCCTGCGCGACCGCCAGCTGGCGATCGGCGTGGACCGCCTGGACTATTCCAAGGGCCTGCCCGAGCGCTTCCTCGGCTTCGAGCGCTACCTGGAACGGCATCCGGACCAGCACGGCTCGCTGACCTACCTGCAGATCGCCCCGGTCTCGCGCGGCGATGTCACCGAGTACCGCCAGCTGCGCAGCCAGCTGGAACAGATCGCCGGGCACATCAATGGCGGCCACGCCGCACCCGACTGGACCCCGCTGCGCTACGTCAACCAGAACTTCACCCATGCCACGTTGACCGGCTTCTACCGCGCTGCGGCGGTGGGCCTGGTGACGCCGCTGCGCGATGGCATGAACCTGGTGGCCAAGGAGTACGTGGCCTCGCAGGATCCGGAAGATCCCGGCGTACTGGTGCTGTCGCTGCTGGCCGGTGCCGCCGACGAACTCAAGCAGGCGTTGCTGGTGAACCCGCATGACCTGGACGGCGTCGCCGATGCCATCGCCACCGCAGCAACGATGTCACTGCACCGGCGCAAGGAGCGCTGGCACGCAATGATGGAGCACCTGCGCACCTACGACATCAATCATTGGCGCCGCAGCTACCTGGACGCGCTGGAAGGCTGAGGGAAAAAGGGGACGGAGGGGATTAAGTCGTTTGTGCGCAAACGACTTAATCCCCTCCGTCCCCTTTTTTCTTCAATCCAGGAACCGCGCGGCCTGCTCCGGTGCCGGCAGATAGCAGGCGTCATGCCGCCCGAACCAGCGATAGCGGTTGCGGGCCAGCGCA
This sequence comes from Stenotrophomonas sp. 1L-E-5-B-C3, assembly GCF_057292075.1. Lineage (NCBI taxonomy): Bacteria > Pseudomonadati > Pseudomonadota > Gammaproteobacteria > Lysobacterales > Lysobacteraceae > Stenotrophomonas > Stenotrophomonas sp. 1L-E-5-B-C3. Next base: position 56,351 of record NZ_JBXAWS010000016.1, on the reverse strand, counting down.
CGGTACGCCGCGTCGCGCCAACTGCGCGGCAGCACGCGCAATGCACCGGTCAGGCGCCAGCCACCGCCCAGTCCTGCCAGCACGCGCAGGATCGCATCTGTATCGATCCAGGCGCCCTGTTCGTCCAGCAACAGGAACGACATCGGGTCCTGCGGGTCCAACCCGTGCGAACGCAGCAGCGCACTGCCCCGCTCGCCCTGCATTGCCGCGAAGCGATAGCGTTCCTTGCGATCAAAGCGCAGCAGGAAGCGCACCCAGCGGTTGCACAGTGCGCAGACACCATCGAACACGATCACCGCGCCGCCCGCTTCGGTGGCGGCTTCACTGCGGTTCGAGCCAGCCTTCATAGCGGATCAGGGCTCCTGCCCAGGGCAAGGTCACATCGACCAGGAAAGTGTAGCGCTGGTCATCCCAGGCCTCGCGGCAACGTACGCCACCAAACCAGCGCGTCGGCAGCGGCAGCAGGCCAAATGCCCAGACCCGCCGCACCGACCAGTCGATGCCACCGTCGCGGGCCTGCAGGTCGAATTCAAAACGCACCGCACCCAACTGCTCGCGCAGATACCCTTCGTGCACCCACAGCCTCGATACCATCGGCCAGCGGCCGAAGCGTCGTGCCCAGCGTTCACCCTGCCCGTGTGCGCTGAACGCCACCTCGGTCGGCAACGCCTCGCCATCCCTTGGCAGCCGCGCCAACGCAGCCAGCAGCGGCACCAGCCAGTGCCGCCCCCTCACGATTCGCGCCTGCCCCACGTAGCGGCAGGGCAGCGGCGCGGCATGCAGTGCCTGCACCGGTGCGGCCAGGGTGGCGAAGGCTGGCCCCAGCACGCGCGCGAACAGCGGCACGCTCAGGGCGCGATCCAGGCCAGCGTTGCCATGCGTCCGGTACGACGGTCGCGCCGGTGCGAATACAGGTCCGGATCGGCCATGGTCGACACCGTGCCGCCGTGAATCTGCGCCGGGTCCATCCCCGCCGCCTGCAGGCGCTGCCGGGCCAGGGCGAACAGGTCCACCTTCCAGTGCCCAGCACGGGTTGCCACGAATGCAGCCTCGGCGGCCGGATCGTGGCCGACGAAGGCGTGATAGACCTCCTCGCCGATCTCGTAGTCGGCAGGTCCGGCCGCCGGGCCCAGCCACGCGCGCAGCTGCGTCGGCGGGGTGTGCATGGCGGCCACGGTGGCCTCCAGCATGCCGTCGGCCAACCCACGCCAGCCGGCGTGCGCAGCGCCCACCTCGCTGCCATCGACGGCGGCGAATACCACCGGCAGGCAATCAGCGGTCAGGATCGCCAGCACCACGCCCGGCACCGAGGTCACCGCGGCGTCGGCGACCGGTTCGCTGGCACCGGCCACTGGCGGCGCGTTGAAGCGCAGTACGGTGCTGCTATGCACCTGGCGCAGCCAATGCGGTGCCGACGGCAGCGCCAGCCCCTGCTGCAGCAGCTGGCGGTTGTGCTCGACGTTGGCCGGGGTGTCGCCATCGGCCGCGTGGCGGTTGCCAAGGTTGAACTGCGCGAAGGGCGCCGGCGAGATGCCGGCACCATGCCGCCGCGTGGTCAGCGCGTGGACGCCCGCAGGCGCCGGCCAGTCCGCCTGCAGCAACGGCAGCGCGGCAGCCATCACCAGCGGTCCCGCTCGCGTGCGGCGAAGGCGTCGCTGTCTTCGCGCAGCACCTTCAGCAGGTGCAGCATGTCGGCCGGCACCGGCGCGGTGTTGCGCACCGTCTCACCGGTGATCGGGTGTACGAACTCCAGCGTCTCGGCATGCAGCGCCTGGCGCTTGAAGCCGCGCAGCGCGGCTACCAGCTCGTCGCTGGCGCCCTTGGGCAGCTTCAGCGCGCCGCCATACAGCGGATCGCCCACGATCGGGTGGCGGATGTGCGCCATGTGCACGCGGATCTGGTGGGTACGACCGGTTTCCAAACGGCATTCCAGTGCGGTATGTGCACGGAAGCGCTCGCGCAGGCGGTAATGGGTCACCGCTTCCTTGCCATCCTCGCGCACGCCCATCTTCAGGCGGTCGCGCGGGTGGCGGTCGATCGGCGCATCGGCAGTGCCGCCGGCCACCAGTGCGCCCATCACAATGGCCAGGTACTGGCGGTGCACGTCGCGTGCGGCCAGCTGCTCGACCAGCGCGGTCTGCGCCTCCAGGGTCTTGGCCACCACCATCACGCCGCTGGTGTCTTTGTCCAGGCGATGCACGATGCCGGCGCGCGGCAGCACCGCCACCGACGGGTCGCGGAACAGCAGGGCGTTGACCAGGGTACCGCTGTGGTTTCCGGCGCCGGGGTGCACCACCAGGCCGACCGGCTTGTTGATCACCAGCAGGTACTCGTCCTCGAACAGCACGTCCAGCGGGATGTCCTCCGGCTGGGCGTCGGTCTGGGTTTCCAGCACCACGGTGAGGGTGACCACCTCGCCGCCGCGCAGCGGATCGCGCGGGCGGGCCTGGGCGCCGTCCAGCAGGACATCGCCGGTCTTGATCCACTCGGTCAGGCGCGAACGCGAGTATTCGGGGAACAATTCGGCCACGACCGCGTCGAAACGGCGGCCGGCAGAGGTGTCGGGGACGATGGCCTGGCGGGCCGATTCAGAGGGTTGTTCAGACATGGCAGGGGGCATTCTTTGAAATTTTGGGGTCCCGGCGGCCGGTTTCAGTCGCTGGACAGGACACTAGGCTATCATCGACCCTTCGTATTCCAGCCGCGTCCCGCCTCGACCTCATGATCCGACGCTCCGTCATGCTCTCTGCGCCCGTCCGCCTCACCGCCCTGTTGCTGGTGCTGGTCATCGCTGCCACCGGCTGCCACCGTGGTGCCAAGAAGGGCGATCGCCCCGATGAAGGGACGCCGGTCGAACAGTTGTACGAGAAGAGCCACAAGCTGATGCAGGGTGGCAACTGGAGCGGTGCTGAGTCCAGCTTCCGCCGCCTGGTGGCCCAGTATCCGTACGGCCCGTACACCGAACAGGCGATGATCGAAACCGCCTATGCCCAGTACAAGGCCGGCAAGCACGATGACGCGGTGTCCAGCATCGACCGCTTCATCCGTACCTATCCGACCCACCGCAACATCGCCTACCTGTACTACCTGCGCGGCCTGGCCAACTCCAACCGCAGTACGGTTTTCCTGCGCCGCGTATGGTCGCTGGATGCAAGCCGCCGCGACCTGTCCACGCCGCACCAGGCGTACTCGGACTTCAACATCGTGGTCGACCGCTACCCGAACAGCCGCTACGCCGCCGATGCGCGCCAGCGCATGCTGGAGCTGCGTGACGTGTTCGCCCAGCATGAGCTGGACAACGCCCTGTACTACATGCGCCGCGGCGCCTGGGTCTCGGCCGCGGGCCGCGCCAACTACCTGCTGGAAACCTACCCGCAGAGCGCCTTCCAGTACGACGCCGTCGCCGTCCTGGCTGATTCCTACACCCACCTGGGCAACAAGACCCTGGCCGACGACGCCCGCCGCGTCCTGCAGCTGAACCAGCCGGACCACCCGTGGCTGGAAGGCAAGTGGCCGAAGTACCCGTGGATGATCCGCAAGCTGAACCCGTTCGCCGGCGAGAAGTCCGCCAGCACCGGCCAGCGCAACGCGCGACTGGAAAAGAAGTAAGAAAGGGCCCCGCAAGGGGCCCTTTCCTTTTGTAGAGTCGAGCCATGCTCGACTGCTCTCCCAGCCCGCCTCCCCGCACCGGGATCGGCATCTAGGAATTCTCCGAATCCCCGGTGGATGCGACGCCGGTCCCAATCGGCGCGGGCAAGGCCCTCCACACTGCGGCGCAACGGCCATCCCGGCCGGCAAGGAGCGCCCCATGTCCCGACCGTCCCGCCATTTGCGGCCGCTGCCCGCCCTGATCGCCTGTGCCGTGCTGGCGCTGGCCGCTGGCCCGCTGGGCGCCAGCCCGGCCGCACCCGGCGACCTGCTCTCTGCGGCGCCCTACCGCGCCAGCTGGGTGCCGTCCAAGGCCGCCCAGGCCTACAAGCTGCACTACCGCACCCCAGACCACCGTGGCCAGTTGGCCGAAGGCACCGGCCTGCTGTACCTGCCGGCCGGCGCGGCTCCGGTCGGTGGCTGGCCGGTGGTGTCGTGGGCACACGGCACCCAGGGCATCGCCGATCGCTGCGCCCCCTCCGTGTCCGGCCCCTACCAGCCTGAACGCGACGGGCGTTTCCTCGACCTGTTCCTGGCACAGGGCTATGCCGTGGTCGCCGCCGACTACCAGGGCCTCGGCAGCCCCGGTGACCACGCCTATCTGCACGTACGCACCGCCGCACGCAACGCCATCGATCTGGTCAAGGCCAGCCATCAGTACCTCGGCCGCACCACGCTGTCGCCGCGCTGGGTGTCGGTCGGCCATTCGCAGGGCGGTGCCGCCGCGCTTGCTGCCGGCCACATCGCAGATGCTTACGGCGGACCATCACTGCGGTACCGCGGCAGCTTCACCACCGGCACGCCCACCGCCGTCGAACTGACCGCGCTGGTGATGAAACCGGACAACCGCACCGCCAATCCCGGCGCGCTCAACGCCTATCACGCCTATCTGCTGGATGGCCTGCTGCAGGTCGCCCCGCGGATCGACCGCGTGCTCAGCGATGAGGGGCGTACACGGGTCGCGCTGGCGCGCAGGCAATGCCTGGGCGAACTGGCCGCCACGCTGGAAGGCGCCGATACCGGCGCGATGTTCACCGCACCGCTGACCGACGTGGCGGGCATCTGGACGTTGCTGCACGACTACCTGGGCGTGCCGCGCCGCGGTTTCAGCCAGCCGCTGATGCTGGGCCATGGCAGCGAGGACCGCGACGTGCCGTACCTGACCACCCTGCTGTATGCCGCGGGGCTGGCCCTGCGTGGAGAGCCCGTGGCATTCCGGCGCTATGCGGTCGACCACCGCGGCACGCTGGATGCGGCGGCAGCCGATGGGCTGGCGTTCGTGCGTGCGCGGTTGGGGGACAGCCCGTTCGACGAAGCCACCGAAACCGCTGGCTTCGAACAGCTGCTCGACGAAGCCCGGTAGATCCATGCCGTGCGCGGATACGCGGTGTACGGGGTTGCCGGCCAGCGGCCGGCACTACCAGATAGCGCCGGGCCATGCCCGGCGGTCTGCCTCAGCCCTTGTAGCCGTTGCTGATCGGGTAACGGCGCTCACGGCCGAACGCACGCCGCGAGACCTTCGGCCCGGGTGCGGCCTGGTGCCGCTTCCACTCACTGATGCGCACCAGGCGCAGCACGCGGTCGACCACGGCCGCGTCGTAACCGGCCGCAACGATCTCCGTGCGCGACTGCTCCTGGTCGATGTAGCGGTACAGGATGCCGTCCAGCACGTCATAGGCCGGCAGCGAATCCTGGTCCAGCTGGTTCTCGCGCAGCTCGGCCGACGGCGGGCGGCTGATCACGGCCGGCGGGATCACCGGCGCACCGCCCACGGTGTTGCGCCACTTCGACAGGCCGAACACCTCGGTCTTGTACAGGTCCTTCAGCGGCGCGTAGCCACCGCACATGTCGCCATAGATCGTGGCGTAACCCACCGCGTACTCGCTCTTGTTGCCGGTGGTCAGCAGCAGGCCGCCGAACTTGTTGGCCAGCGCCATCAGGATCACGCCACGGCTGCGCGACTGCAGGTTTTCCTCGGTCACGTCCGGGGTGGTGCCTTCGAACATCGGAGCCAGCGATTCCATCAGGCCCTTGAATGCCGGCTCGATCGACACCGCTTCCAGCTTCACGCCCAGCGCCTGGCACTGTTCGGCGGCCAGGTCGTTGGACAGGCCAGCGGTATAGCGCGACGGCAGGCGCACCGCGGTGACGTTTTCGGCACCCATCGCGTCCACGGCCATCGCCAGCACGATCGCCGAGTCGATGCCGCCGGACAGGCCCAGCCACACCTTCTTGAAGCCGTTCTTGCGGCAGTAGTCCTGGATGCCACGGGTCACTGCGCGCCACGCCAGCGCGTCCATGCTCTCGTCGCCATCGTCCATCCACACGTGCGGCAGGAAGCGGCGGGTTTCACCGTCGTACTCCACCACCAGCCACTGGTCGACGAAGGCCGCTGCGGCCGGGTGCACGGTGCCGTCGCCATCGGCCACCACCGAGGCACCATCGAATACCAGCGCATCCTGGCCACCGACCACATTGAGGTAGGCGATCGCCGCCCCGCTCTCGCGGGTACGTGCAGCCAGCACGGCGTCGCGCTGGGCATGCTTGCCGCGCTCGTAGGGCGAAGCATTCGGCACCACCACCAGCTGCGCACCTTCGCGCACGGTGTCGGCCAGCGGCTCGGCGAACCACAGGTCTTCGCAGATCAGCAGGCCCACCGGAATGCCGTTGACCTCGAACACGCAGCTGCCGCCGTCCGGGTCGACATCGAAGTAGCGACGCTCGTCGAACACCGCGTAGTTGGGCAGCTCGCGCTTGCGGTAGGTCTGCTCGACCAGGCCATCGCGCAGCACGCTGGCGGCGTTGTAGACCACCGCACCAGCCGCCTGCGGCCAGCCGACCACGGCGGTGATGCCACGGCAGGCAGTCGCGATGCGGGTCATCGCCTGCTCGCATTCGTACAGGAAACCGGGGCGCAGCAGCAGGTCCTCCGGCGGATAACCGCTCACCGCCAGCTCGGGGAACATCACCAGCTCGGCGCCGTACTCGTCGCGCGCCTGGCCGATCATCTCGATGATGCGCTCGGTGTTGCCGGCGACATCGCCGACCGGGAAGTCGAACTGCGCCATCGCGATGCGGATCGAAGCCATGGGAATCCAGCCTGTGGTTGCAATGCGCTCATTGTAGCGCTGCGCGTTCGCCGGGCATGGCCCGGCGGATGTTCGCGCGACACCAGACGCAGAAAGGCCGCCCGGAGGCGGCCCTTCTGTTTCAAGCAGCCGGCCAGCGGCCGGCTCTACAGAATCGTCTGCCAGAGGCAGTCGATCTTATTTCACCAGCTTGGCGATGGCAGCACCCAGGTCGCCCGGCGAGCGGACGGTGACAACACCAGCGGCTTCCATGGCAGCGAACTTGCCTTCAGCAGTGCCCTTGCCGCCCGAGGCGATCGCACCGGCGTGGCCCATGCGCTTGCCGGCCGGAGCCGACGCACCGGCGATGAAACCGACAACCGGCTTCTTCACGAACTGCTTGATGTACTCGGCACCGGCTTCTTCAGCGTCACCGCCGATTTCGCCGACCATGATGATGCCTTCGGTCTGCGGGTCTTCGTTGAACAGCTTCAGGCAGTCGACGAAGTTCAGGCCGTTGATCGGGTCACCACCGATGCCGATGCAGGTGGACTGGCCCAGGCCGACTTCGGTGGTCTGCTTGACCGCTTCATAGGTCAGGGTGCCCGAACGCGACACGATGCCGATCTTGCCCGGCTTGTGGATGTGGCCCGGCATGATGCCGATCTTGCACTCACCCGGGGTGATGACGCCCGGGCAGTTCGGCCCGATCAGCACGGTGTCCGGATGCGAACGGGTCAGCACGTTCTTGACGCGCAGCATGTCCAGCACCGGGATGCCTTCGGTGATGCAGACGATGACCTTGATGCCGGCAGCAGCGGCTTCCAGGATCGCGTCAGCCGCGTACGGCGGCGGCACGTAGATGACCGAAGCGTTGGCGCCGGTGCTCTGCACGGCGTCGGCAACGGTGTTGAAGACCGGCAGGTCGATGTGGGTGGTGCCACCCTTGCCCGGGGTCACGCCGCCAACAACCTGGGTGCCGTACTCGATCATCTGAGTGGCGTGGAAGGTGCCCTGCTGGCCGGTGAAGCCCTGCACGATCACCTTGGTGTTCTTGTTAATCAAAACAGACATGGGAATTCCTTGGTGTCGAATCAGGCAGCGTTCTTGACAGCTTCAACGATCTTCTTGGCGCCATCGTTGATGTTGTCAGCCGGGATGATGGCCATGCCGCTGTCACGCAGCAGCTGCTTGCCTTCTTCCACGTTGGTGCCTTCCAGGCGCACCACGACCGGAACCTTGACGCCCACTTCCTTCACGGCGGCGATGATGCCTTCGGCAATCATGTCGCAGCGGACGATGCCGCCGAAGATGTTGACGAAGATGCCTTCGACCTTGTCCGAGGACAGGATCAGCTTGAAGGCTTCGATGACGCGCTGCTTGTTGGCACCGCCGCCCACGTCCAGGAAGTTCGCCGGCTCGCCGCCGTTGAGCTTGATGACGTCCATGGTGGCCATGGCCAGGCCTGCGCCGTTGACCATGCAGCCGATGTTGCCGTCCATGGTGACGTAGTTGATGTCCAGCTCCGAAGCGATCACTTCGGTCGGATCTTCCTGGGTCTTGTCGCGCATGGCGACCAGGGCCTTCTGGCGGAACGCGGCGTTGTCGTCGCTGTCGAACTTGCCGTCCAGCGCGTACAGGTTGCCGTCGTCCAGGATGGCCAGCGGGTTGATTTCAACCAGCGCCAGGTCCTTTTCGTTGAACAGGCGGTACAGGTTCACCATGATGCTGGCGAACTGGCCGGCCTGCTTGGCGGTCAGGCCCAGCTTGAAGCCGAAATCACGGCCGTGGTAACCCTGCACGCCTTCGACGAAGTCGACGTTCAGCGAGTGGATCAGCTCCGGGGTTTCAGCAGCGACCTGCTCGATCTCCACGCCGCCTTCCGAAGAGGCGATGTAGGTGATGGTCTTGGTGCCACGGTCAACCAGCACCGACAGGTACAGTTCCTTGACGATCTCGCCAGCGGTGGTCACCAGCACCAGGTTGACCGGCAGTTCAACGCCAGCGGTCTGGTAGGTGGCCATCTTGGTGCCGAGCATCTTGGCCGCAGCGGCCTTCACGTCGTCGGTGGTCTTGCAGAACTTGACGCCGCCAGCCTTGCCGCGGCCGCCAGCGTGGATCTGCGCCTTGACCATCCAGGGGCCCTGGCCCAGGGAGTTGGCAGCGGCAACCGCTTCGTCCGGGGTCGCAGCGACCTTGCCGGCCGGGACCGGGATGCCGTACTCGGCAAGCAGTTGTTTTGACTGGTATTCGTGGAAATTCATGCGTCACCGTGGGAATAGGAACGACCGCACGCAATTCCTCAGGGCCCCGGCGGGGCGCCGGCATGGACCGCGGCGGGCCCACTATTGTGGCCGAGCCAGCGCCGGGGCGCAAAGAAGTCTGTACAAAACGCCAGACCCGGCCAGATTTCCACCATCATTCAGGCAGTTGCGCCCCGCCCGACGCTGGCCACCGGTATCCACAGCGGGCCAAATGCGCGATCCGGGTGGCTCCGGCGGCGTCCTGCCGGGGGCCCTATACTGGTCGTATCGAGCAAACTCGACGCCACATCGACGCGACGTGCCGGCCGGCTTCAGGGGACGCCAGGCAGGCCCGCCGCAGATTCCAGACCCAGGCAGCCAGAAGGGGAGTTCCGGCGTGTCACCCAGTGCTTCATTGATCGACCGCATCGAATCGATTCCGCGGCGTGAGCTGTACTTCTTCGCGCTGTACCGGGTACTGATCGCCGCAGTCATCGCCGGCCTGCTGTACAGCCCGTTGTCGGCCATGGTCGGCGAAGCCCATCACCCGCGCCTGGCCGATACCGTCGCGGCCATCTACCTGCTGCTGTCGCTGCTGGCCCTGGCCATCGGTCGCAACGAACGCTGGCTGCGCCCGATCGTGGTCAGCGGCGTACTGGTGGACATCGTCGCCGCCACCCTGCTATCGCATGCCCTGCCCGGTGCCAGCGCCGGCATCTCGATGTCGCTGCTGTTCAATATCGCCGCCGCCGCCACGCTGCTGCCACTGAGCTGGGGCCTGGGCCTGGCGATCGCCGCCAGCGTGGCCACCGGTACCGAATACCTCTGGAAAGTACTGGAAGGCGGCGACCCCACCCGCACCCTGGCCGAACTGGCGATGTTCGCCACCAGCTACCTGGCGCTGGCCTTCATCAGCTTCCAGGTGGGCAACCGCGCGCGCCGCAACCAGCAGCTGGCCAACCAGCGCGGCGATGAAGTAGCCAACCTGTTCCAGATCAACGAACTGATCATCCGCCGCATGCGTACCGGCGTGCTGGTGGTGGATGCCGACAGTCGCATCACCCTGGCCAACGAAGCCGCCTCGATGCTGCTGGGCGACAGCGATGGCAATGGCGAAAGCGGGCGCCTGGACCTGACCAGCGCCGCGCCGGAACTGGCCCGCCGCCTGCAGCGCTGGCGTAACGGCTGGGCGCAGGACGAACTGCCGCTGCAGCTCAACCCCGACCAGCCCGAGGTACAACCGCGCTTTGCCCGCCTGCTGGCCGGCAGCGAACTGGCGCTGGTGTTCCTGGATGACTCCAGCGTGGTCTCGCGCCGCGCCGAATCACTCACCCTGTCGGCGATGGGGCGCTTCTCGGCCAGCCTGGCGCACGAGATCCGCAACCCGCTGGCGGCGATCAACTACGCCGTGCAGTTGCTGGAGGAAGGTACCGGCTTCAACGAAAGCGACCGCCGCCTGCTGCAGATCATCCGCCAGCAGTGCCAGCGCACCAACGGCATCGTCGAGAGCGTGCTGGGCCTGGCCCGGCGCGAGCGCGCCACCCCCGAGAACGTGGACCTGGCCGCGTTCGTGCGCCGCTTCGTGCTGGAGTACAAGCAGGGGCAGACGCTGGAGACCGACAGCATCGAGCCGATCATCAACGACAGTTCGGTGATGGCCCAGGTCGATGCGAAGCATCTCTACCAGGTGCTGACCGTGCTGGTGCACAACGCCCTGAAGTACGGCCGCATCGGCCAGCAGCCCGCACGCGTGCGGCTGCGTGTGGCGCAGCACGAGCGCAGCGCGGTGATCGACGTGATGGACCGTGGCCCGGGTATTCCAGAGAGCGTGGCCGCGCAACTGTTCCGGCCGTTCTTCACCACCTCCGAGCATGGCACCGGCCTGGGCCTGTATATCGCCCGCGAACTGTGCCGGGCCAACCAGGCACGGCTGGACTACATTCCGGTGCCGGCGGGCGGCTCCTGCTTCCGCCTGGTGCTGCCCGGCCCGCACACGCTGTTGCCCACCTGATTCCGATTCTGTGCGTCAAACATTTGTCGCTTCCAGCCCCCTCGTTTATCTTTCACGCCCATGAACGAAACCCGCAGCGCCCTCGTCGTCGACGATGAACGCGACATCCGCGAACTGCTGGTACTGACCCTCGGCCGCATGGGGCTGCGTATCAGTACCGCCGCCAACCTGGCCGAAGCGCGCGAGCTGCTGGCCAGCAATCCGTACGACCTGTGCATCACCGACATGCGGCTGCCCGATGGCAACGGCATCGAACTGGTCAGCGAGATTGCCCAGCACTACCCGCGCACGCCGGTGGCGATGATCACCGCCTTCGGCAGCATGGATCTGGCCGTGGAAGCACTGAAGGCCGGTGCCTTCGACTTCGTCAGCAAGCCGGTGGATATCGCCGTCCTGCGCGGACTGGTCAAGCATGCACTGGAACTCAACAACGCCGAACGCCCGCAGCCCGGGCCCAACGCCGAACAGGGCGCACGCCTGCTGGGCGCTTCGCCGGCCATGGACGTGCTGCGCACCACCATCGGCAAGGTCGCGCGCAGCCAGGCGCCGGTCTACATCCTGGGTGAGTCCGGCGTTGGCAAGGAACTGGTCGCACGCACCATCCACGCCCAGGGCGCGCGCGCGGCCGGACCGTTCATTCCGGTCAACTGCGGCGCCATTCCCGGCGAGCTGATGGAAAGCGAGTTCTTCGGCCATCGCAAGGGCAGCTTCAGCGGCGCCCATGCCGACAAGCCCGGCCTGTTCCAGGCCGCACACGGCGGCACCCTGTTCCTGGACGAAGTGGCCGAGCTGCCGCTGCAGATGCAGGTGAAACTGCTGCGTGCGATCCAGGAGAAGTCGGTGCGGCCGGTCGGTGCAGCCAACGAAGAACCGGTGGACGTGCGCATCCTCTCTGCCACCCACCGCGATCTGGCCGAACTGGTCGAGGACGGGCGTTTCCGCCACGACCTCTACTACCGCATCAACGTGATCGAACTGAGGGTGCCGCCGCTGCGCGAGCGCCGCCAGGACCTGCCGGAGCTGGCCGCGGCAGTGCTGGCACGACTGGCCCGCAGCCACGGCCGCGCCACCCCGCTGCTGGCGCCGTCGGCGCTGGAGGCACTGGCCCAGTACGCCTTCCCCGGCAACGTGCGCGAACTGGAGAACATCCTGGAACGGGCGCTGGCGCTGGCCGAGGAAGACTGCATCGGTGCAGACGACCTGCGCCTGCCGCAGCATGCTCCGCGCGTCCCCGGCGGTGCCGCTCCTGTCGAAGCCGTGGCCGACCTGCAGCCTGGCAGCGCTGCCCTGCCCTCGTACATCGAGCAGCTCGAGCGCAGCGCCATCCAGCGCGCGCTGGAAGAGAACCGCTGGAACAAGACCCGCACCGCCGCACAGCTGGGCATCACCTTCCGTGCGCTGCGCTACAAGCTGAAGAAGCTGGGGATGGAGTAAGGACCGGGTCGGATCCCTTTCCGCAGGAAAGGGCTCTGACCCGATGCGCGGCACCCCATCCACGCATGGCGTGGATCCACCTACCAACCTGGCAGGGCCGGCCGCTGGCCGGCAACCTCACACATCCCGGATCCACGCATGGCGTGGATCTACTGTCGGGCCGAGCCCATGCTCGGCTGCTGTTCGGGCATTGAGCCGAGCATGGCTCGGCTCTACAGAAAGCCGCGCGGCATCAATCCTTGGTCACGCGATTGATCTCGGCCAGGCTGGTCACGCCTGCCGCCGCCTTCTTCAATGCCGACTGCCGCAGGTCATTCACCCCGATCTGCTGCGCTGCTTCCGCAATCTGCAGCGCGTTGCCGCCAGCCAGCACGATGGTGGCGATCTCATCAGTCATCGGCATCACCTGGTAGATACCGGTACGGCCCTTGTAGCCCTCGGTGCACTCATCGCAGCCCACCGCTTCATACAGCTCGATGCCCGCGTCCAGCTGCGCCTGGGTAAAGCCCTCGGCCAGCAGCGCATGCTCCGGCAGGGTCGAGCGCCGCTTGCAGTTGCCGCACAGGCGGCGTGCCAGGCGCTGGGCGATCACCAGCGTCACCGAGCTGGTGATGTTGTACGGCGCGATGCCCATGTTCATCAAGCGCGCGATGGTCTGCGGCGCGTCGTTGGTATGCAGCGTGGACAGCACCATGTGGCCGGTCTGCGCCGCCTTGATCGCGATCTCGGCCGTCTCCAGGTCGCGGATTTCGCCAACCATGATGATGTCCGGGTCCTGGCGCAGGAACGAGCGCAGCGCCGCAGCAAAGGTCATGCCGCGCTTGTTGTTCTGCTGCACCTGGTTGACGCCGGGCAGGCGGATTTCCACCGGGTCTTCGGCGGTGGAGATGTTGCGCGTCTCGTCGTTGAGGATGCCCAGCGCGGTATACAGCGACACGGTCTTGCCCGAGCCGGTCGGGCCGGTCACCAGCACCATGCCGTACGGCTTGTGGATGGCATCCTGGAACAGCTTCTGCTGGTCCGGCTCGTAGCCCAGCTTGTCGATGCCCAGCTTGGCCGCGCTGCCATCGAGGATACGCAGTACCACCTTCTCGCCGAACAGGGTCGGCAGCGTGCTGACGCGGAAGTCGATCTGCTTGCTCTTGGACAGGTTGAGCTTGATGCGCCCGTCCTGCGGCACGCGCTTCTCGGCGATATCCAGCTGCGCCATCACCTTCAGGCGCGCGGCGATGCGCTGATTCAACTTCACCGGCGCGCGCGCGACCATCTTCAGCAGGCCGTCGATGCGCAGGCGCACACGGTAATCGTCTTCGTAGGGCTCGAAATGGATGTCCGATGCACCCTTGCGGATCGCATCGACCAGCACCTTGTTGACGAACTTCACCACTGGGGTGTCGTCGCCCTTGGCGTCGATGCCGGAGTCGCCACTGCTGGTGCCGAGATCTTCGTCACCGGCCGCGACATCCAGGTTTCCCATACCGTCGTCGTCACTGCCCAGCGCGTTGCCAATGGTGTCGTGGCTGGCGTGCCACTGTTCCAGCGTGCGGCGGATCTGGTCCTCGTCCACCAGGATCGGCTCCACCACCAGGTTGGTGTGGAACTTGATCTCGTCCAGCGAGTGGGTCGGGTTGCTGGTGCCGACAAACAGCTTGCCACCCCGTTTGAACAGCGGCAGCACGTTGTGCTTGCGCAGCAGCTCCTCGCTGACCAGGCTCATCGCATTCTGGCTGGCATCGAAGGTAGAGACGTCGAACAGCGGCATGCCGAACTCGACCGCATTCGCGGCGGCCAGCTGCGAGGCATTGACCAGCTTGTTCTGCGCGAACCACGTGGGCAACGGCTGGCGGGCCGCGGCGGCCTTGGCCATAGCGTCGCGGGCGCTGGCCTCATCCAGGGCCCCATCCTGGACCAGGCGACGGGCCAGGCCGGTGATGCCGACAAGGTTGGCGGTGGTTACGGCATTCATAGAAATCCTTGGCTCATGGGTCTGGCAGCGCCGGGCACCTTCCAGGGGCACGGCACCGGGCAGCAGAACCTGCCACGACCCAACGGCCAATGGCATCGCCAATCCATGAGCAACACTGCCTTGCCCGGCACTCCCAGCCTGGCAGACACGATCCTGACTCCCCCGGGGATGATAGCCCCGTCAAGGGTCGGCCTACATCCCAGCAGAGCGCTGAAGTGTGATCAGCAGCCCGTTGGGCGATATCGCGCTTCGAAGGCGCTGCCGTCGCAGGTCCAGATGCCGTCGGCGGCTCGCTTCAGGAACAGGATCTTTCCTTTCACAGGGGGCGCTCCCGAGACAGTGCAGCCGATACTTGCTACCCCAGCATCGTCAAGTACTGCGGTCATCACAGTGCATCGAGAAGTGGGGTACAGGCCAACAAAGTCCGCATCGACCAGATCTGCGTTACGACTATCCTGTGCTACAGATTCCACCGTGGTCTTGCCGGGCCGAATATCGGCCAAGGCAGCCGTAACCTGCGATCTGGCGACGTAGGTTTGATACACCGGAACGGCAATTGCGGTCAGAACCGAGATGATCGCAACTACGATCATGAGTTCAATCAAAGTAAAGCCGGCATGCCTACGCATCGCGCCTCCCCATAGGCTCGAACAGAATTACCCACAAACTAAGAAGGCCCCGACTATGCGGGGCCTTCCTTCACTCATTGCTACGTATCAACCCTGGCAGGTGGCCGGAGCGTACTTCGGCTTGTCAGCAGCGATCAGGTCGGACTTGCAAGTCCAGTTACCGTTGGCATCGCGATCCAAGGTGATCTTCTTGCCAAGCACCTTCGGGTTACCCAGCAGTTCGCACTCGATCTTGCCAACGCCCTTGTCATCCGGCGCAGTGGCAGTGATCTTGCAACGATCACTGTTCTTCAGACCAAGATTAGCGACAGTGGTGTACTCAGTGGCGGTGGTCACACCATCGTTAACCTTGGTTTCGTAAGCAGTCTTGCCGGCCGAAACTTCAGCCATGCCAGCGGTGAACTGCGACTTGGCCACATAGTTCTGGTACTGCGGCAGCGCAATGGCAGCCAGGATAGCGATGATCGCGACAACGATCATCAGTTCGATAAGGGTGAAGCCCTTCTGGTTCTTCATATTGGTACATCCCCAAGATAGTGGTGGTTGATTTCAGAAGGCAGGATCGATCCGGCCGGAGTCGGTTGAGCGGGCTCCTGCCCCCTGCGGGTGGATCAACGCAGGTTGCGTGCCAACCCGGCACGTCTCCCCCTGGATTTCCCCGCGCCCATGATGGCAGCAATTTGGCGGATGGGAACCCCCTGAATGAGAATCTGCGATGGACGCGGCAATGTGACGCAGTGCGTCACCTTTGGTCGGCACCCGGCACGAAATTGCTAGCCGGGATGCTGACAACCTGCCCAGACGGCAATGAACCCGTTACCATCCACGGCTAGACGCCCGCCTGGGGATGGCGGGTCTTGGGGAGCCAACATGTCTGTCAGTCGCAGTGCGATCAAGAAGGAGCCCGTGGTGCGAAGCACCACGGAGTTGCAGCCGTTTGTCTGGGAGGGGACCGACAAGCGGGGTATGAAGATGAAGGGGGAGCAGGTCGCAAAGAACGCGAATCTGCTTCGGGCAGAGCTGCGACGTCAGGGCATAAATCCTGGCACAGTCAAACCCAAGCCCAAACCTTTGTTCGGCGCGGCCGGCAGCAAGATATCGTCAAAGGACATCGCGTTCTTCAGCCGACAGATGGCGACCATGATGAAGTCCGGCGTTCCTATCGTCGGCGCCTTGGACATCATCGGAAGCGGTCATAAGAACCCGCGCATGAAGAAGATGGTGGATACGGTTCGGACAGATATCGAGGGAGGCTCTTCACTCTATGAAGCAGTCAGCAGGCACCCGGTGCAGTTTGACGACCTCTACCGCAATCTGGTCCGCGCTGGCGAAGGCGCCGGCGTGCTGGAGACGGTGCTCGACACCGTCGCCACCTATAAGGAGAACATTGAGTCTCTGAAGGGCAAGATCAAGAAGGCGCTGTTCTATCCGGTCATGGTGCTGGCAGTGGCCTTGATTGTCAGCGGCATCCTGCTTGTATGGGTGGTGCCGCAGTTCGAAGACGTGTTCAAAGGCTTCGGCGCAGAACTGCCTGCTTTCACCCAGATCATCGTCAATCTGTCGCGGTTCATGGTGTCGTGGTGGTGGTTGATGGTACTGATACTGGCCGCCGCAGTTGTAACCTTCATCGCGGCTTATAAGCGCTCGCCCAAGATGCGGCACTCCATGGACAGGTTGATCCTGAAGGTGCCTGTTATCGGGCAGATCATGCACAACAGCGCCATCGCCCGCTTCTCCCGCACCACCGCCGTGACCTTCAAGGCAGGCGTACCTTTGGTGGAGGCATTGGGCATCGTCGCTGGCGCCACCGGCAACAAGGTCTATGAAGAATCCGTGCTGCGCATGCGGGACGATGTCTCGGTGGGCTACCCGGTCAACATGGCCATGAAGCAGACCAACCTGTTCCCGCACATGGTCATCCAGATGACCGGCATCGGCGAAGAGGCCGGCGCCCTGGACGCCATGCTGTTCAAGGTGGCCGAGTATTATGAACAGGAGGTCAGTAATGCGGTCGATGCCTTGAGCAGCTTGCTTGAACCGATGATCATGGTATTCATTGGCACCATCGTCGGCGGCATCGTTGTCGGCATGTACCTGCCCATCTTCAAACTCGGCGCCGTCGTCGGCTAAAGGTATCAATGGCTTTTCTCGACCAGCATCCCGGCCTCGGCTACCCCGCCGCGGCCGCCCTGGGACTGCTGCTGGGCAGTTTCCTCAACGTTGTCATCCTGCGGCTGCCCAAGCGGCTGGAGTGGCAGTGGAAGCGCGATGCGCGCGAAGTCCTGGAGGAACCGGACTTCTATGAACCACCCCCTCCAGGGATCGTGGTCGAGCCGTCACACTGCCCGCACTGCAAGCACAAGCTGAGCTGGTACGAGAACATCCCGCTGTTCAGCTGGATCATCCAGGGCGGCAAGTGCCGGCACTGCAAGGCGCCGATCTCGCTGCAGTACCCGCTGGTGGAGGCGCTGACCTCGGTGCTGGTGCTGGCCTGCGTCTGGCAGTTCGGCTTCGGCTGGCAGGGCTTCGGCGCCATCGTGCTGACCTGCTTCCTGATCGCCCTGTCCGGCATCGACCTGCGCACGCAGTTGTTACCTGACCAGTTGACCCTGCCGCTGATGTGGCTGGGGCTGATAGGCAGCATCGACAACCTGTACATGCCGGCCAAGCCCGCCCTGGTGGGTGCGGCGGTGGGTTACCTGTCGCTGTGGACGGTCTGGTGGCTGTTCAAGCAGCTGACCGGCAAGGAAGGCATGGGCCATGGCGATTTCAAGCTGCTGGCCGCACTGGGCGCCTGGTGCGGGTTGAAGGGCATCCTGCCGATCATCCTGCTGTCGTCGGTGCTGGGCGCAATCATCGGCTCGATCTGGCTGTACAGCCGGGGCCGTGACCGTGCCACACCGATCCCGTTCGGCCCCTACCTGGCCGTCGCCGGCTGGTTGTACTTCATGTGGGGCGCTCCCGTGGTGGAGCAGTACCTGGTGTTGAGCGGGCTGCGCTGAGGGGAATCCCCATGAGCCGCTATGTGGTGGGACTGACCGGCGGCATCGCCTCCGGCAAGAGTGAAGTGACCCGGCGCTTCGAGGCGCTGGGGATCGTGGTGGCCGACGCCGATCTGGCCGCACGGGCCGTGGTCGCCGCCGGCAGCCCAGCCTTGGCCCGCATCGCCGAGCGTTTCGGCGCCGACATGCTGCTGGCCGATGGCGGCCTGGACCGGGCCCGGCTGCGCGCCCACGTGTTTGCCGACCCGGCCGAGCGGACGGCGTTGGAGGCCATCACCCACCCGGCCATCCGCCTGCTGATGCAGCAGCAGTGCGAGCAGGCCGAGAGCCCCTATGCGATTGCTGCCATTCCGCTGCTGACCGAGGTGGGTGGGCGAAAAGCCTACCCCTGGCTGGACCGGGTGTTGCTGGTGGATGCGCCGGAAGCCGTCCAGCACGCCCGGCTGATGCAGCGCGATGGAATTGATGCCGCACTGGCTGACAGCATGATTGCTGCGCAGGCCAGCCGCGCGCAGCGCTTGGCGCTGGCCGATGATGTGGTGGTCAACGACGGACAGCCGGAGGACCTGCAGGTGCAGGTGGAACGGCTGCATGCGCGGTATCTGGAGTTGGCTGGGGGTTGAGGCCTGGTTGCCGGCCAGCGGCCGGCACTACCGAAGTGCATCCACGCATGGCGTGGATCTACCAGGTGCCGCGATATGGATCTACTGTAGAGCCGAGCCCATGCTCGGCTCCGGGAGCCCAAGGCAGCCGAGCACGGGCTCGGCTCTACATCGGCGGCACCTACCGCTTACAAAGGCTTCGGCGAGAACGTCAGGGTGGCGATCACGCCGCGTTCGCCGCCGGGGCGCACGCTCACCTGCCAGCCGTACAGATCGCACAGGCGGCTGACGATCGACAGGCCGATACCTCCGCCCTGCGAGTGGCCGGCATGGGTGCCGCGGTAGCCACGCTGGAACAGCTTGGCCGCGTCTTCCTCACTCAGGCCCGGGCCACTGTCGGTCACCGACACCGAGTTGGTGCCGACGAACACGCGTACTTCGCCATCCTGCGAGTACTTCACCGCATTGCCGATCAGGTTGCCCAGCGCCACCGACAGGGCGGCTTCGGGGGCATCGATCACCAGGTTGCGCTCGCCTTCCAGCAGCAACTCCAGCGGCTTGCCGCCCAGCTGCGCGCGGTGTGCATCGAGCAGCTGCTCGGCCACGCGGGCCACGTTGCTGGTGCCCTGCCCGCGCTCGTTGCGCGACAGCAGCAGCAGCGCGCCGATCAGGTCGCTGCACTGCTGTTCGGCGCGCTGGATGCGCTGCAGGCGCTGCAGCACCTTTTCGTCCAGGCCGGGCCGGGTCAGCAGCAGTTCGGTAGCGCCACGGATCACCGCCAGCGGCGTGCGCAGTTCGTGGCTGACGTCGGCGTTGAACTCACGGTCGCGCTGCACCACTTCGGTCAGCCGCGAGGAATAGTCGTCCAGCGCCTGTGCCAGCTGCCCCACTTCGTCGTCGGGGAAGCGTGGCGCCAGGGGTTCCGGGTCACTGGTGCCGCCGCGATAGGCACGCAGCCGCGCGGCCAGGTCCGACACCGGCTTCATCACCTTCGACGCCGACCACCAGCCCAGCACCAGCGACAGCACACTGAACACCAGCACCGACAGCACCAGCGCGCGGTTGAGCTGCTTGCCACCGCGCACGCTGTCGGTCATGTCATAGGCGAGGAAGAACCAGGCGTCAGGCGTCTTGCGTACCGCCAGCTTGTAGGAATACGCCTCGCCGTGCTCATCACCGCTGACGCTGTGGATGCCATCGGAGAAGCCGGCCCATTGCGCGCGCTCTTCGCGCACCCGGTCGAATTTGTCCTTGGAGTACGCGTACGCCTTGATCTGCAGCACGGGGGCATCCGGGTTGTGGCCCGGATGTTCGTAATAGCGCCGCGCGTACTCGTCGATGTTGCGGTTCATCAACTCTTCCACCAGCTGGTTTTCCACGCGAAGGCGGGCCCAGTTGGTGGCGAACGCGAACAGTGTTGTCAGGCAGAAGCCCAACAACACGAACGACACGATGATGCGGCTGCGCAGGCGCCGCCGATACGGCGTACGCCGGCGCTCCCCCTTGGCTGCCACGGAATCAGGCTTCCGGGGTGGCGATGCGGTATCCGATGCCATGGCGGGTCTGGATCAGCGGCACTTCAAACGGCTTGTCGACCACCGCACGCAGGCCATGGATATGCACGCGCAGCGAATCGGAGTCGGGCAGTTCCTCGCCCCACACGCGGGTTTCCAGCTCCTGGCGGGTCACCACGGCCGGGGCCGCTTCCATCAGCGCCTGCAGGATCTTCAGCGCGGTCGGGTTGAGCTGCAGCAGCTTGCCCTGGCGGCGCACTTCCAGCGTATCCAGGTTGTATTCCAGGTCGCCGGTTTCCAGCACGCGGGTCTGCACGCCCTTGCCGCGACGCGACAGGGCGTTCAGACGCACTTCCACTTCCTGCAGCGCGAACGGCTTGATCAGGTAGTCGTCGGCACCGGAATCGAAACCCGCCAGCTTGTTGTCCAGCGAATCGCGGGCGGTCAGCATCAGTACCGGGGTCTGCTTGCGCGCTTCATTGCGCAGCTTGCGGCACACTTCGATGCCGTCCATGCCTGGCAGGTTGAGATCCAGCACGATCGCGTCGAACTCGTGCACCACGGCCAGATGCAGGCCGGTGACCCCGTCAGCGGCGAAGTCCACCGTATGCCCGCGGTCCTCCAGGTAGTCGCCCAGGTTGGCCGCAATGTCGCTGTTGTCTTCGATTACCAGGATTCTCACTGTCACCTCTAATTGACTGTTCTGCCGGCGCGCATGACCTGGCCCATGTCCTGTTGTGCCCGTTCTTTCTGCCGGGCGCGTTCGGCAACGGTCATGCACTGCGTGGTGGTTCGGTTGGAACCAATGGGCTTTTCACGTTGGCATATTAGACGACTATCTTCACGCGCCTGTGTCAAAACTGTGTTCACGACCTGCTGATCGTTGAAGACCTGGGTTTGTACCGGTTCAGGCATGGCCTCACGCGTGGGGTACTGCTCGACCGCACCACGCATGCGCCCCAACGCCTCGCTGACGCGGGCACGCTCATCCTGCTTCAGTTCCGAATAGGTCTCGCCATCCTTGAGCTCCACCTCGATACGCGCGATCTGCTGCTGCAGCGGCTGCCCGGGCACGAAGATTTCCTTGCCCTTGGATGCCGATGCGGTACTGGCCAAGGCGAGTCCCGACACCAGGACGGCCGTCATCAAAGCCTGTTTCATGGCAAACAAATCCTTGTCTGTAGTGAATCCCGACTCTATTCGCACCGCCTTCACGCCAGCAAGTGCCAATCGGCCGGGTGGAAAGGGCCTTATCGCGAGCTGGCTGGATTGAAATTGTTGAAGGTGCGCTGGTCATTCAGAAGCGCCTTGCCCTTCTCTTCGATCCGGCGGCGCTCGGCCACGGTCAGGCAGCGGCTCTTGGGCATGTTGCTGCCGGTGCTGCGGGTGTGCTGGCAGATCTGCCGGCTGTCCTCGTGGGCGCGGGTGAGCAGGGTGTTGATCCGCTCCTGGTCATTGAAGACTTCGCCCTGCACCGGTGCCGGCAGCTCCTGCAGGCTCTGGTGGTCGCCCATCCGCGCGGTGATGCGGGCCAACGCCTCCCGCACCTGGACGCGATCGTCGGCGGAGATTTCGCTGTAATCGCCATCGTCCAGGGCCTTTTCGACCCGGCGCACCTGTTCGGCCACCGGCGACTGCCGGTCCATCTGTACCACCGATTTTTCCGGCTTGGCCGCAGCGGCCCCGGCCAGACCCAGCAACAACGCGATCATCGTGATGCGGTACATCGCCAGCCTCCGATCCATCCAGGAACGATGGGCGCACTGTACGGCCGTCACGCGGCCTCCACAAGGGGCCTTCGGCAGGCGTAAAAAAGACCCAGGCGGTGCCCCCGCCTGGGTCTGAAGTTGTATCCCGATACCGATCCTGCTGAGAGGCAGAGCTGCGGTTCGCTGAAGGCTACGCCCGCCCCGATTAAAGGCTTGTTAAAGCCGGCCTCATTTGCCCATGAGAATCACAACCAACTGAAATATCAAGGTTTTTTCATCTTCTCGACGTGTTCGATGATCCGCGTGGCCACGTCCACTCCGCAGGCGGCCTCGATCCCTTCCAGCCCGGGCGTCGAATTGATTTCGAGCACCAGCGGCCCGCGTGCGGAGCGGATCAGGTCCACCCCGCACACCGACAGGCCCAGCGCCTTGGCCGAGCGCACCGCCACCTGCTGCTCGGCACGGCTGGCCTTGGCCGCCACGGCGGTCCCCCCGGCATGCAGGTTGGAACGGAAGTCGCCTTCCGGGGCCTGCCGCTGCATCGAGGCCACCACCTGGTCGCCCACCACGAAGCAGCGCAGGTCGGCGCCCTTGGCCTCGCCAATGAACTCCTGCATCAGGAAGTTTGCGTACAGCCCACGCAGGGCCTCGACGATGCCGCGCGAGGCGCTGGCCTTCTCGGTGAGGATCACGCCACGGCCCTGGGTACCCTCGTTGAGCTTCACCACGTGCGGCGGCGGGCCGAGCATGGACAGCAGGTCGACGGTGTCGTCGGGGTTGTCGCCGAACACAGTGACCGGCATGTCGATGCCCTTGGCCGCCAGCAACTGGTGCGCGCGCAGCTTGTCGCGCGAACGCAGGATCGCATCGGACGGATTGGGGGTACGCGCGCCCATCAGCTCGAACTGGCGCAGCACGGCGGTGCCATAGCGGGTGATCGAAGCGCCGATGCGCGGGATGACCATGTCCACGCCGGTCATCGGCCGGCCCTTGTAGTGCATCGAGAAGCCATCGGCGGCGATGCGCATGTAGCAGCGCAGCGGGTCGAGGATGCGTACGGTGTGGCCGCGCGCGCGCGCCGCCTCGACCAGCCGGCGGGTGGAATACAGGGTGCTGTTGCGGGACAGGATGGCGAGCTTCATCGCAGCGGGATCGGACGGCAGGCGCGCAGCATAGCGCGGGCGTGTGGCGGGTGGATGATGCCGTGCGGCGTGGCTTGGCCGGCAGCAGCCGGCACACTGCGCGGACCTGTTCAGTGCGCATGGAGCGGCCGATGACGATCACCGTGTTTCCGCGATTTTCCGAAGTGGACGTGCTTGGCCACGTCACCAACACCGCCCTGCCCGTCTGGTTCGAGGAGGGTCGCCAGGAGATCTTCCGCCACTTCAGCCAGGAGGCCAGCATGCGTGACCTGACGCTGATCCTGCGCCGCTACGAGATCGACTTCCTGCAGCAGATCCAGGCCGGCCATGAGGTGCGCATCGAGACCCGCATCGAAGCCATCGGCCGCTCCTCGCTGTCGATCGTGCAGCAGGCGTTCCAGTTCGAGGCCCTGGTGGCCAGCGGGCGCTGCGTGATGGTGCATTTCGACTACACAGCCAACGCTTCACGCGCCATTGATGCGGAGCAGCGTCGGGCGTTGTCGGGGCTGTTTACCGAGGAGTATGCGCAGCTGATGCAAGCGGCAGGCACATGAGTCATCCGGAAATCCGATCATCCGCACTCAGTACTGCCCGCAGCCCATTTCTTCAGCTTTTCCAGCGCTTTCCCGGCCTGCATCGACGACGCATGCCGGACCCTCCTTGTTTGATTCGAAGCGGTCTAACCTGTGACTGACGGCCGCTGGTCCGCGCGGGGCAGGCGCAGCGAGAAGCGTCCATCGCGGACACGCACGGCCAGTCCGGTTTCCCGCCACTCCACCGGCAGTGCCAGTGCCGTGTGTGGCGTGGGGATGCGTGTGATCGCCTCGAACGTCCAGTGTTCCTCATAGGCTTCGCAGCGAAGCCTACCGTCATCACCGACCTCGATCACATCGATCCAGGCGCCACTCCGGGACTTGCCGCTGCCGCCCATCGCACGGCGGCCGATGGCCTGCCAACGCCCCTGCCAGTGGACGAGCCACACACCCTCGATGGGACGCAGATCCCCATCAAGTACGCTACCCGCCACCACCACGCATCGCCCGGACGGGCTGGCGATGACCGTCTCCAGATCGCAGGCGTGACGGTCACTGGCCTCGCCATCAAGGCAGAGGGCGTAAGGGCAGACGCGGGTGAACAGGGTCGGATGCGCGGTCAGGCGCAGGTCGTCGGGAAGCAGCGGGATGGCCTGCAGAACCCGGCCATCAGGCAGGACATGCCGCAATGCCTGCGGCAACCCGGCGGCCAGTGCCGGGTGTTCCTGTTCCAGCCATAGACCCCGACAGGGGCGCAGCGTGGTCACTCGACTGGGAAGATCGCGCAGCCACATCGCGGCTTCTGCATCTCCGCCAAGCTGCCGGCGCTCGTGCAGTTCCTGCCAGAACAGGCTGGGAACAATCGTCAGCAGGTGCATCACCCTCTTGTCCGCTTCGTCGTAAACGATCACGGCCTCGCTGCGATCAATGTAGCCACTGGCTACGCGCAGCGCGCTTCCTGCCAGCTCCTGCCACTCACCGCTGGCATCGTGGCTGCCGCTGGTCGATACGCCTTCAACGATGGCGCCATCGCGCAGCATCTGGGTGCTGTAGGCAGGCCCGCCCATACCCAGCTCGCCCCAGTCCAGCAGCACATCGTGCGTGGGCGGCCGAATGGCAAAGGGCAGCGTCGCCCGCGAGCGCAGCTGTGCGCCGCCTACGGCATCGCCAACCAGATCGAAGCGCTGCAGCACGCCGCCCAGAGCAAGGCATGCGGCCAGGCCAACGACCACGCCCAAGGGCGACCACCAGGCCACGCAGATGGCCGCCCAGGCCAGGAACGGCAGCCATTGGGTGTATCGGCGGAGGGTGATGCGATCAACAATCATGCGGGTGTGGTGGCTGCCACTTCGCACCAGAACGCTGATTCAAGCGCCCGGCACTCCAGGCATTCCGCCGAATCGATTCTCTTCCTCGCTTCCCGGAAGGAGCATGAGAGGAAAGAGAACGAACACACCCAACGGAATGAATGCGATCACCACGTACCAGCCGGACTCGTCGATATCGTGCAATCGCCGAACGGCCAGGGCCAGCATCGGCGGGAGGAGGACGATGACGGCAAACATCGCCACTGCCAGTCCTGCGCCCTGCAGATGCTGGGACATTTCCCCATCGTAGAGATCGGTACCGATCAGCCAGGAGCTGGCATTCATCAGAATGTAGCCCAACCCCGCCACGAACCCGGCAAGCAGGGAATACGACCAGAATTCTGTCCGGTTGGATCGCCCTGAAAAATCAAGGAATCGCCTGATGGGCATAAGTGCAGCGATCATTCTCGCTCCGGGCAGCGGACGATGGGGACCAAAAGCTAACGATCTTTTAGCATCCCCAAGCCGAGCACCGACTGAATCTGCCCGCGCGACACAGCCTGGGAGACAGCGGGCGTTGCAAGAGAGGATTTCCCGCGCAAACCCCGCACCAAGGCCAGTACGGACATGGCCACTCGGTTCACGCATGCCTATGAGATGAGCGGTCGGATATTGCCGAGCGTCAGCCTTGCGCTGACCGCTGGAGACATGGAGCGGGCGATGGGAATCGAACCCACGTCAGTAGCTTGGGAAGCTACAGCTCTACCATTGAGCTACGCCCGCATTGCGGGTGAAAGTCTATGCGGAGCGGCCGGTATTGCGCAATGGTGGCCTCTGCATCAGCGACGGGGTCAGAACCCTTTCCTTGCGGAAAGGGATCCGACCCCGCTCTGGATCAGAAGCTGCCGCTGACGGTGGCGAAGATCGAGGCATCACGGGCGCGCTTCTGCGCAGCCGTGGTGCTCAGGCCAACGTTGCCCTGCAGGCCGAACAGGTCCATACGCGCACCCAGCACGGCGGTGGCGTAGTTCTTGTCGAAGTCCAGGCCCGGCACGCGGTAGCTGCCCAGCTCCGGCAGCGTCTGCAGCCAGGCGCTGGCCTGCTTGGTGTCCTCGAACTCGTGGTCGTAGGTCACCTGCACGTACGGCTTGACGGTGCCGCCATCGAAGCGGGCCTGCCAGCCGATACGACCGACGGTGGAGTCGACGTTCTGGCGGTCGTAACCCAGGGCGGTGGCCAGCGTGCCCGCAGCGGCGCTTTCGCTGTAACCGTCGATCTTGACCTTCTGCCAGATCACCGCAGCGACCGGACCATGACGGAAGCCACCTTCGGTGCCGAACTCGTAACCGGCGTTCAGTGCGGCGGTCAGGTTGCTGCCATCCGGGGAACCACCGTGTTCGCGGGTGGCCGGGCCCAGCTGGACCTTGCGGTTCACGTCATACGACAACCAGGTGTAGCTGACCTGGCCGTTGACCCAGACGCGGTCGCCGTACCATGCCGCGAACAGGCCGGCGGTGGTGTCCTTCTGGGTGAAGTCACCACGGCTGTTGCCGAAGTCGGCATTCAGGCGGCCGAAACCGGCGAACCCGCCGACCACCACGCCGTTGCGTGCCCAGTCGATACCGAACAGGCCGGCCGGAGCGAGGCCGTCATACAGGTCTGCGTGGTCATAGCGCTGCAGGTCGCCACGCACGCCACCCCACCACGACAGGCCATCAGCCGGACGGGCACCCAGGTGATTGCTGACCTGATCGGCACGCGAGCGGCCAATGGTCTGTGCCGAGTGGCTCAGCACCTGCTGCAGGCGCGGAGCCTCCAGCACCGAGACGGCGTACTGGCCCAGCAGCTGGTGGCCGGTAACGGTGGGATGCACGCCATCTGCGAACAGATAGGTCTGGTACGCATCGGGGCTGACGTAGGTGGTCGGGTTGCAGCCGATGATGCTGCCCGTGGTGTTGGCCGGGTTGATCTTGCAGGCGGTGCCGGTGACGTTGGTGAAGCCGTACATGCCCGGGTTGGCGGTCACTTCACGCAGGATGCTGAAGGTATCGAGCGGAATGAACTCGATGCCCGCCTGCTTCAGGCCGCCATACAGCGCCTTGTTGTAGCCGACCGACATGGCGGTGGCCGCCGCCGCGTTGGGGCCACGGAACTGCGGGGTGATGCCCACGTCCGGCAGGTTCGGCACCAGCACGTACTGGGCACCGGCCTGCTTCAGGGCGCCGACCAGCGCGATCTGGTCGGTGACTGCCGCGCCGATGATGCCCTGCACCTGGGCCGGCGGCGCACCCGCACCGGCAGCGCCGGCGGCGGCAAACAGGTCGTTTGCGCCACCCCAGACGGTATACAGGGCGTTGCGGTCAGCCTTGCCACCGTTTGCAGCCAGGTAGCGGGCCGCCTGCGACTTCAACGACGGGATCGCGCCGAGGGCACCGCTGCCTTCCACCGACACGCGGGCCCCGCCGACAGCGTAGTTGTCGCCGTTCTGGCCGTTGCCGTTGGGGTCCTTGTTAAGGCCGTAGTAGTTGGCGACCTGCTGCGACCACACCCAGCCCGGGTTGGTGGTGAACTGGCCGGAGAGCCCCTGCGTGGCCTCGGGCAGCAGCGGGCGGAAGTAGCCGGCATCGGTCAGGCTGTCGCCGAAGAACACCGCCTTCGAATACGGGTTTTCGCCTGCCATGGCCGGAAGCGCGGCCAGCGCGATCGCGGCCGCCATCAGGGAGCGGATCGGGTGTTTGCTGAGCTGCATGAAGAAACTCCTGTGGGGTGAATAAGTGGGAACCCGGCGTACGTACGCCGGCGCACGGTGAATGGTTTCACCGCGCCGCCTTTTGCTCACGCTGCGCCGCCGCATGGATTGTCGCCTGAACGCCTGACAGCACGCTGTGCCGGAGCTGGCGCCCGGCGGAAGTTGCAAGCATTCCGATCCTGGCAGGCCATCAGCGACAATGGGCCGATGAACATCCAGCTCAATGGCGAACCGCGTACCCTGCCCGCTTCGGCGACCCTCCACGACCTGCTCGAGGCCGAGCAGCTGCTGCAGCGCCGGGTGGCGGTGGAGGTCAACGGCGAGATTGTCAGCCGCAGCCGCCACGGCGAGCATGTCCTGGCCGAAGGCGACGTGGTGGAGATCGTGCACGCGCTGGGTGGCGGCTGAAGCGACCGCGCTGCGCGCTCGCCGGGCATGGCCCGGCGCTACCACGCGCGCACCTCCTCGGTAGCGCCGGGCCGTGCCCGGCGGTGCAATCGCGTGACCCCATCTTCAGGCGGATAAGCGATAATCGCGCCATGAACGTTCAAGTCTCCCCCGATTCGCTGGTGATCGCCGGCAAGACCTATGGCTCGCGGCTGCTCACCGGCACCGGCAAGTTCAAGGATCTGGAAGAAACCCGCCTGGCCACCGAGGCCGCTGGCGCCCAGATCGTCACCGTGGCCATCCGCCGCACCAACATCGGGCAGAACCCGGGCGAGCCGAACCTGCTCGACGTGCTGCCGCCGGAGCGTTTCACCATCCTGCCCAACACCGCCGGCTGCTACACCGCTGAAGACGCCGTGCGCACCTGCCGCCTGGCCCGCGAGCTGCTGGACGGCCACAACCTGACCAAGCTGGAAGTGCTGGGCGACCAGAAGTCGCTGTACCCGGACGTGGTGCAGACCCTCAAGGCCGCCGAGCAGCTGGTCAAGGACGGTTTCGAGGTGATGGTCTACACCTCCGATGATCCGATCCTGGCCAAGCGCCTGGAAGAGATCGGCTGCGCTGCGGTGATGCCGCTGGCTGCACCGATCGGTTCGGGCCTGGGCATCCAGAACAAATACAACCTGCTGCAGATCATCGAAGACGCCAAGGTGCCGATCATCGTCGATGCCGGCGTCGGCACCGCTTCGGATGCGGCGATCGCGATGGAGCTGGGCTGTGATGGCGTGCTGATGAACACCGCCATTGCCGGTGCGCGCCACCCGGTGCTGATGGCCAGCGCCATGCGCAAGGCGGTCGAGGCCGGGCGCGAGGCGTTCCTGGCCGGGCGCATTCCGCGCAAGCGCTACGCCAGTGCGTCGTCCCCGATCGATGGGTTGATCGGCTGATGAC
The DNA here is from genome assembly GCF_057292075.1 of Stenotrophomonas sp. 1L-E-5-B-C3. Taxonomy (NCBI): domain Bacteria; kingdom Pseudomonadati; phylum Pseudomonadota; class Gammaproteobacteria; order Lysobacterales; family Lysobacteraceae; genus Stenotrophomonas; species Stenotrophomonas sp. 1L-E-5-B-C3. The sequence continues at coordinate 27,456 of NZ_JBXAWS010000016.1, read as the reverse complement.
CAATCCTTTCGACAGTGCCGGTTCCAAGGCCCCGCCCAAGCCCTTCACCGTCAGTGAAGGCCGCCGCGAAGTGCGCAGCTTCGTGCTGCGCCAGGGCCGCTTCACCCCCGCCCAGCAACGCGCGTTCGACGAACGCTGGCCACGCTTCGGCATCGACTACAACGGCCAGCCGCGTGACCTGGACGCGACCTTCGGCCGCCCCGCGCACAAAGTGCTGGAGATCGGTTTCGGCAATGGCGCGGCCATGCGCTTTGCCGCCCAGCACGATCCGTCGCGCGACTACATCGGCATCGAAGTGCACGCCCCCGGTGTGGGCCGACTGCTGAACGCGCTGGCCGACGACAACGCCGATCACGTGCGCCTGTACCACCACGATGCGGTGGAAGTGCTGCAGAACGAGATCGCCGATGGCGCGCTGGATGAAGTGCGCATCTACTTCCCGGATCCGTGGCACAAGAAGCGCCACAACAAGCGCCGCCTGCTGCAGCCGGCGTTCGCCGAACTGATCGTGCGCAAGCTGCGCCCGGGCGGCCGCCTGCACTGCGCCACCGACTGGGAAGACTACGCCGAGCAGATGTGGGACGTGCTCGACGCCACCGCCGGCCTGGTCAACCGCGCCGGCCCGCGTGGCAGCGTGCCTCGCCCCGACTGGCGGCCGCAGACCCACTTCGAGACCCGCGGCCAGAAGCTCGGCCATGGCGTCTGGGACCTGTTGTACGACCGCACCTGATGATCGCCTGAGGACGCTGCGCCCCACATGGATACCGCGCTGACGCTGACCACTGACATGAAGCTCGTGCTCGGGCTGGTCGGCTTCACGATGGCGATGTTCCTGTTCGAGCGCATCCGCGCCGACGTGGTTGCGCTGGTGGTGCTGGTGGTACTGGGCGTGACCGGCCTGATCGCGCCAGAGGAGATCTTCGGCGGTTTCTCCGGTAACGCGGTGATGAGCATCATCGCCACCACCATCCTCGGCGCAGGCCTGGACCGCACCGGGGCGTTGAACCGGCTCGCGGCCTGGTTGCTGCGGCGCGGCCACGGCGTGGAGCAGCGGTTGCTGATGATGACCACGGCCATCGCCGGCCTGAACTCGTCCTTCATGCAGAACCCGTCGGTGATGGCGCTGTACCTGCCGGTGGCCTCGCGGCTGGCGGCGCGCACGGGCCTGACCATGCAGCGCCTGCTGCTGCCGATTTCGGCGGCGATCGTGATGGGTGGCGCGCTGACCATGGTCGGCAACTCGCCACTGATCCTGCTGAACGATCTGCTGGCCTCGGCCAACAACAACCTGCCCTCGGGCCTGGCCACCATCGAACCACTGCGCATGTTCGCGCCGCTGCCGATCGGCGTGGCGCTGCTGATCGCTTCGCTGCTGTACTTCCGCTACTACGGCGACCGCAAGCTGGTGGAAGAGGAAAGCCTGGTCAACGACGGGGTCACTCCGGCGCGCACCGAAAGCTATTTCGCCAAGACCTACGGCATCGAAGGCGATGTGTTCGAGCTGGTGGTCAGTGCCGAAAGCCCGCTGGTCGGCATGACCCTGGGCGAGGCCGAGAACCTGCACGATGCACCGCTGTTGCTGGCGCTGAAAACCGGCAACGACACCCGCCTGGCACCACCTGCAGAGATGCGCATCTGGGTGGGCAGCGTGCTCGGCGCGATGGGCCCGCGCGAGCAGATCAACGACTTCGCGCAGAACCAGTTCCTGCGCATGTCTTCGCGGCTGAAGCATCTCGGCGACCTGTTCAACCCGAGCCGCGCCGGTATTTCCGAGGCGGTGGTGCCGCCAACCTCGAACGTGATCGGCAAGAGCGCGGCCGACCTGCGCCTGCGCAAGGAGCGCGGCATCAGCCTGCTGGCGATCAACCGCGACAAGCAGGTGATCCGCGAGGACGTGCGCGACGTGCAGCTGCGCGCCGGCGACATGCTGGTCTTCCACAGCATCTGGACCGACCTGGCACAGGCGGCCAGGAGCCGCGACTTCGTGGTGGTGACCGACTACCCGACCGGCGAGCAGCGACCGCACAAGTTCAAGATCGCGATGGCGATCTTCGCCTTGACCATCCTGATCGCGCTGACCAGCAAGCTGCCGGTGGCACTGACCCTGATGACCGGCGTAGCCGGCATGCTGCTGACCGGCGTGCTGCGCATGGACGAGGCCTACGCCTCGATCAACTGGAAAACGGTGTTCATGATGGCCGGGCTGATCCCGCTCGGCTGGGCGATGGATTCCAGTGGCGCGGCGGCGTGGGTGGCCGGCCATACCATCGACAAGCTGCCCACTGGCATCCCGGTATGGGTGCTGGAAGTGGCGTTGGCACTGCTGACCACGGCGTTCTCGCTGGTGATCAGCCATGTAGGCGCGACCATCGTGATGGTGCCCATTGCGGTGAACCTGGCACTGGCGGCGGGCGGCAACCCGACGGCGTTCGCGCTGATCGTGGCGCTGTCGGCGTCCAACAATCTGATGACGGCCTCCAACCCGGTGATTTCGATGATCACCGGCCCGGCCAACTACACCCCACGCGAGATGTGGCGGGTCGGCGGACCGTTGTCGCTGATCTACACCTGCGTGGTGGTGCTGATGATCAACCTGATGTTCTGAGGGGATTGATCGGCAGGGCTGCGATAGGTGGGTGCGGACCGTTGGTCCGCACAGGGCTTGCCTGCAACGGAGCGTGCGGACCAACGGTCCGCACCTACCTCAAGCAACATCGCCCGGCCTCAAGCCAGGTAGACCTGCCCGTCGCGCACGTCCACCGGCACCGCGCGCAGGCGGTCGCCCTTGCAGGGACCGGCGATGCAGTCGCCGCTGTCCAGCGCGAACGAGGCGCCGTGGGCGGCGCACACCAGGTGGCCTTCGCGGCTCTTGAGGAACTGGCCCGGCGCCCAGTCCAGGCGGCGGCCGGCATGCGGGCAGATGTTCAGGAACGCCCGCACCTGCGCACCGTCGCGGTACAACACCAGCGACTCGGCATCGCCATCGACCACCGCCTCGACCTCGGCAAACGCGCCATCGGCAATGGCATCAAGGGCGATCAGGGCAGCAGCGGCAGTCATGGCGAAGGCTCGGACAGTAAACGCGCATTGTCGCACGCCCACTCAGGTGACTGGCTGCAACATGAACACAAGTCATTGATTCGTAATAAGCACAGGCTATATTTAACGAGTTTTTCACTCAATGACAGTGGCACCTCCCGATACTCTGGTTTCGCTGATCCCAGCCTATCGAGCCGCCATGTTCAATCGCGCATCCGCCTTCAACCAGTTCCGCACTCTGTTCGCGCCGCGCAAGCCGCGTCACCCGCTGGTGCGCGTTGCCGTGGGCCTGCTCGGCCTGGCGATCCTGGCCGCGATGGTGTTCATCGGCGTGTTCGTCGGTGCGGCGATGATCCTGGTCGGCCTGGCGTGGAAGCTGCTGGCTTCGCGCAAGCCGGGCACTTCCCGTCCGCTCGACCCGAACGTGGTCGAGGGCGAGTTCCGCGTGGTGCGCAAGCCGGTGCTGCCGGCCTCGCGTTGATCCACGCCCTACGCGCCCGCTGACGGCGGGCGCCATGCGTTCTAGACTGCGGGCACGCCCTTCCTGGATGCCCGCATGTCCGATGTCTCCGATGTGATTCCTGCCGTAGCCCTGCCGCGTGTGCCGGTGGTGGGTGGCGGCAGCTTCCCCGTGCACCGTATCTACTGCGTCGGCCGCAATTTCGCCGACCATGCCCGCGAAATGGGCGCAGCGGTGCCGGCGGCCGACGACCGTGGCCGTCCGATGTTCTTCAGCAAGCCGGCCGATGCGATCGTGGTCGGCCACGACGATGCCATCCCCTATCCCCCGGCAACCGCCAACCTGCACCACGAAGTGGAGCTGGTGGTGGCGATCGGCCGTGATGCGCCAGCCGGCGAACTGGCCGTCGCCGATGCCGACGCGCTGGTCTACGGCTATGCCGTCGGCCTGGATCTGACCCGCCGCGACCTGCAGGCCGCCGCCAAGGACAAGGGCCATCCGTGGGATGCGGCCAAGGGCTTCGATGCCTCGGCGCCGATCAGCGAGATCGTGCATGCCGCTGAAGTGGGCGACCTGGCCGCGCTCAACCTGTCGCTGGAGGTCAACGGCGAGGTGCGCCAGCAGGCCCTGCTCGACCAGATGATCTGGAACGTGCCGGAGATCCTGCATGAGCTGTCCAAGCTGTGGCAGCTGCGTGCCGGCGACCTGGTGTTCATGGGTACCCCGTCCGGAGTGGCCGCGCTGAAGCCCGGCGACCGCTTCAGTGCCCGCCTGGAAAACGTGGCCGAGCGCCACGGCGTGATCGCCGGCTGACATCACCTGCGCTACCCTGCGCGCTGTCCACTTCCCCCACCGGAGAAAAACAACAATGGGAATGCTCACCGAGTTCAAGGAATTCGCGATGCGCGGCAACGTCATCGACCTCGCCGTCGGCGTGGTGATCGGCGCGGCCTTCGGCAAGATCGTGACCGCGCTGGTCGAGAAGATCATCATGCCGCCGCTGGGCATGCTGATCGGCAAGGTGGATTTCTCGCAGTTGGCGTGGACGTTGTCACCGGCCAGCATCGGTGCCGACGGCAAGGAAATCCCGGCCGTGGTGATCGGCTACGGCGACTTCATCAATACGCTGATCCAGTTCGTGATCGTAGCCTTCGCCATCTTCCTGGTGATCAAGGTGATCAACCGCCTGTCGCGCAAGCAGGAAGCCGCCCCGGCCGCCCCGGCCGAGGAAGTGGTGCTGCTGCGTGAGATCCGCGACAGCCTGAAGAAATAAGGTGGTAGCGCCGGGCCATGCCCGGCGGGACGCCATCTTGCCGCTGCGCTCGCCGGGCATGGCCCGGCGCTACCGCAGAAGCCTGTGAAAGCCCCGCCCCGGCGGGGCTTTCGCTTTGCCGGACGTGGCGGAAAACAGCGTTCGCGGCAGCCATGACCTCCCGCCCATGCGCCGGGCTGAACGACTGTTAAGCTCCAAGGCTTGGTCCCTTCCCGGAGCTGTCCATGCGTCGCCGCGTCCTTGCCATCGCATCCTCCCTCGCCCTGCTGGCCGCCCCGGCCTTCGCGGCGCCGCACACCACCACCCTGCCCCCGGCGTCGCTGTCCACCGCTGCGCAGCTGCGCGACCAGGCGCTGGCTGACGACACCGGCTGGAAGGTGGTTGAATCGCTCACCACCGAAATCGGCCCGCGCATCGCCGGCAGCGAAGCCGACGCCCGCGCCGTGGCCTGGGCCGAAGCCAAGTTCAAGTCGCTCGGCTTCGACAAGGTCTGGAAGGAACCGGTGACGTTCCCGAAGTGGGAGCGCCGCAGTGAACACGCCGCGGTGACCGGCAAGAACCCGCAGCCGCTGCAGATCACGGCGCTGGGCGGCAGCCCGGGCGGCACCGTTGAAGCCGAAGTGGTCCGCTTCGCCGACCTGGCCGCACTGCAGGCCGCACCGGCCGGTTCGCTGAAGGGCAAGATCGCGTTCGTTGATTACCAGATGCTGCCGTTCCGCGATGGCCGCGACTACGGCCGTGGCGGCGCGATCCGCAGCAAGGGCCCTTCCGAAGCAATCCGCAAGGGCGCGGTCGGTTTCCTGATGCGCTCGGCCGGTACTGACTCGCACCGCGTGCCGCACACCGGCATCACCCGTTTCGACGACGGCCTGACCCCGGTGCCGTCGGCAGCACTGTCGGTGCCCGACGCCGATCAGCTGGCCCGCCTGCTGGCCCGCGGCGCGACAACGGTGAAGGTCGCGCTGGACTGCGGTTGGGACGGCACCGCCACCTCGTACAACGTGATCGGCGAGATCACTGGCCGCAGCCTGCCCAAGGAAGTGGTGGTGATCGGTGGTCACCTGGATTCCTGGGACCTGGGCACCGGCGCAGTGGATGACGGTGCCGGCGTGGGCATCACCATGGCCGCTGGCCATCTGATCGGCCAGCTCAAGCAGGCGCCGAAGCGCACCATCCGCGTGATCGCCTTCGCCAACGAAGAACAGGGCCTGTATGGCGGCAAGGCTTACGCCGAGGCGCATGCCAAGGATGTGGCCCTGCACCAGCTGGCCGCCGAGAGCGACTTCGGTGCCGGCCGCATCTACGCCTTCAACACCGGTTCGCCGAACCCGGAAGGCTCGCGCGAAGCGACGAAACAGATTGCCGAAGTGATGAAGCCGCTGGGCATCGAGTACCAGGCCGACAAGGGTGGTCCGGGCCCGGACGTCGGCCCGTTGGCCGCCAAGGGCGGCGCGTGGGCATGGCTGGCGCAGGACGGCTCGGACTACTTCCACCTGCACCACACCGCCGACGACACGCTGGACAAGATCGACCCGAAGGCGCTGGCGCAGAACGTGGCCGCGTACACCGTGTTCGCGTATCTGGCCGCGGAAGCCGATGGCAGTTTCGGCAGCGAAGCCAAGGCGACCACGCCGCCGAACGAATGATGCGCCAGCGCCGGGCCATGCCTGGCGAGCGCAGCGGGAAGATCGGTGCGAACCAAGGTTCGCACCCACCGGGTAATGGCGCACCCACCGGGCGATGGTGTGGGTCAGAGCCCTCGCCGTGGCGAGGGATCTGACCCGATCCTGTCAGCCCTCCCACACGCTGGTGTTGCGCACACCCAGCAGCTTCGGATTGAACAGCGGATCCTTGCCCGCCTGGCGATGCTGTTCGTAGTCGCGCAGCGCCGCCAGCGCCGGCTTCTGCAGCAGCAGGATGGCGATGATGTTCAACCAGCTCATCAGGCCGACGCCGATGTCGCCCAGCGACCACGCGATCGTCGCACTGTTCACCGCCGAGTAGCCGGTCGCGGCCAGGAACAGCAGCTGGAACCCGCCCATCACCCACGGCGCGGGACGATCACGGCACAGGTAGCTGATATTGGTCTCGGCCATGTAGTACAGCGCCAGAATGGTGGTGAACGCGAACGGCAGGATCGCCAGCGCCACGAACGAACGGCCGAAGCCAGGCAGCGCGGACTCCACCGCGTGCTGCACGAAGCGCGGCCCGGCCTCGACGCCAGGCAGATTGCCCAGCAGCAGGCGCGCCTCATCCGGAATGCCGTTCACTGCCGGGTCGTAGACGTTGTACAGGCCCGTGGACAGGATCAGGAACGCGGTAGCACTGCACACCACCATCGTGTCGATGTAGACCGAGAATGACTGCACCAGGCCCTGCTTGACCGGATGCGAGACCTCGGCGGCGGCGGCTGGATGCGCACCGCTGCCCATGCCGGCCTCGTTGGACAGCACACCACGGCGCACGCCCCACTGGATGGCGGTGCCGATCATTGCACCGAACGCTGCATCCACACCGAATGCGCTGCGCAGCACCAGCATGATCACCTCCGGCACTTTCTCTGCATTGAGCACCATCACCAGCGCGGCCACCAGCAGATACGCCACCGCCATCAACGGCACCACCCATTCGGCCACCCGTGCGATGCGGCGCACGCCGCCGATCAGGATCGCCCCCAGCACCACCAGCAGCACCGCCGTGGTGGTCATCACCGGCACGTCCCAGGCTTCGTTCACCGCGCTGGTGATCGCATTGGACTGGGTACCGGCCAGCATCGCACCGGCCAGCACGGTGACCAGCGCAAACAGCACTGCATACCAGCGCTGGCCCAGGCCTTTTTCGATGTAGTACGCGGGGCCACCGCGGTACTGGCCCTTGGCATCGCGGTCCTTGTAGATCTGTGCCAGCGTGGATTCGATGAAGGCGCTGGAGGCGCCGAGGAAGGCGACGATCCACATCCAGAAGATCGCGCCCGGGCCACCAAAGGCGATGGCCATGGCGACGCCGGCGATGTTGCCGACGCCGACGCGGCTGGACAACGACAGCGACAGGGCCTGGAACGGTGACACACCGGCTTCGGAGCGCTCGTGCCGGAACATCAGGCGCAGCATCTCCGGCAGCGCGCGCAACTGGATGAAGCGGGTACGCACGCTGAAGTACAGGCCGGCGAGCAGGCACAGCACCACCAGGTACGGGCTCCAGACGATGCCGAGGATGGTGTTGACGATGGATTCGATGTTCATCACCTGCCCCTCAGAAGAACATGCCCAGGGCGACCTGGGGGCTGATGATGCGGCCGGTGTTGCGCCCGGCCACGGTGAATTCGACGCCGGCGATCAGGCCCAGCGACGGGCTGAAGTGATACTCCACTGCCGGCGCCAGGCTGACGTTGCGGCTGGCCGGACGGTGCTCTTCAATCCGTTCGATCGCACCACTGCCGTTGCGTGCGAAGCCGCTCAGGCGCTGGCCGGTCTCGCGGCTGGCGGCCATTTCCATCACGCCCACCCAGCGCGAATTGAAGCTGTACTCGGCGCCTACCGACAGGCCCAGTACCGAGCCGCGCGAAATGTGCCCCTGGAAGCTGTCATCGGTGCCGTACACGCTGGTGCCGGAAATGGCGGTGCGCGACGGTGCCGGCCCGGCGCTGAGCTGGGCGCGCCAGCGCACGGGGCGGTCATTGCCCAGCCACACCACCTGCTGCACGCCCAGCGCCGCGGTGGTGCGCTGTACGCCGTCGCCCTGCGCATCCAGCGGATTGCCGGTGATGCGATCGTGGCTGCCGGTGCTGAAACGCTGCACCAGCGCGACCGAGATGGCCGGACGGGTGCCATCGGCATTCGGCGCCTGCAGCAGGTACTGCAGGCGCGCGGTGGTGTCACCGGCGCGGAAGCCGCTGCTGCGCGCACTGCCGGATTCGGAGCGCGAGGCGCTGAGATTGACCTGGCCCATCACCCGGTCACTGAAGCCATAGATGATCGGCACCACCGTGGCCCAGGCGCCACTGTGCTCGGCACTGCGGCGACGATCACCGTTGTTGTCGTAGTGGTCGCGGCTGTCGACCCGCACCAGATAGGGCTCGATGTACCAGTTGCCCTGCGGCAGGCCGGCGGGATTGGGAGTGATCAGCGGTCCGGTGAAATTGACGCCATCGAGACTGCGTTCCGCGGCCTGTAGCGATGGTGCGGCAAGCGCAGCGAGTGCCAGCACCAGGCAAGTGTGACGTGTGCGGCGTTGGATTCGATGCATGGAACCACTCCTGTACGACGTTGGAAGGAACTCCACCGTGCGGCGCGGGAAACGGCCCAGCAATGAGACAAATACTAAAATCGCTTGCGTACCCATCAAGCGTGTTTGAAGCAACGTAAGCTGACGCAGATGACCCAGTTTGCTGCGCGTGCATCGTTTGCGGCCTTGCGCCGCGCAAAAGAAAACCCGGCCGCGAGGGCCGGGTCAGGAGATCAACACAGCATCAGCACGACAGGATCAGCCGTGGCGGCGGCTCGCCCACTGCGCCAGCAACACGGCCGTGGCCGAGGCCACGTTCAGGCTCTCCACCGCGCCGCTGCCGGGAATCGAGACCTGCAGGTCGCATTCGCTGGCAAGGCTGCGGTCCATGCCTTCGCCTTCGGCACCCATCACGTAGACCAGTCGTGCCGGCAGCGATGCGCGGAACACGTCCTCACCGCCCTCGACCAGTGTCGCGGCCAGCCCGAAACCGGCCGCTCGCAGCTGTGCCATGGCCTGTGCGTTGTCCGGCAACTGCACCAGCGGTACCGATTCGGCGCCACCTTCGGCCACGCGCGCAGCGGCACCAGACAGCGCCAGCGTGCTGCCGGCCGGCAGCAGCAGCGCCTTGACACCGAAGTGCGCGGCCGAGCGCAGGATTGCGCCGAAGTTGTGGGGATTGCCGACACCGTCCAGCCACAACGCCAGCGCCGGGCCTTCGCCCAGATCCTCCAGCCACTGCGCCAGCGGTACGACGGGCGCACGCAGCACGTCGGCCACCAGGCCTTCGTGATGGGTGGTGGCAGCCAGCTTGTTGAGGTCGCCCTCCTCCACCACGCGGTAGCCGACGCGGTTGGCCACGCACCACTTCAGCACCGGCTGCATGCGCGGAATCAGCGATTCCACCAGGTACAGCTTGCGCAGTGCCTGCGGGCGCTTGTCGAACAGGGCCTGCACGGCGTTCCAGCCGTACAGGCGCAGTTCGTCGTTGCCACGCCCCGGCGGTGGCGGGGTGCCGCCCTCACGCGGCGGCAGCGGGGTGGCCCGCGGCGGTCGCGACGACGGACGGCGGGCATTCTTCCAGGGATCATTCACTACGGGACAACTCCAGCTTGCGTTGACGCCAGAAATCGGCGTTCTTGATGCCCAGGGCATCGGGGTCGAAAATCGGATCCAGGCCCAGCTTCTTCTGCCGCTCGTAATCGCGCAGGGCCAGCATGGCCGGCTTCTGGATGATGAGGATGGCGATGATGTTCAGCCAGGCCATCAGGCCCACGCCGATGTCACCCAGCGCCCAGGCCAGGGTCGCATTATGGAACGCGCCGAACACCACCATGGCGATGATGCCCAGGCGCAGGCACAGCACGGTCAGCGGGCGCTTCTTGTTGTGGTTGACGTAGGTCAGGTTGGTTTCGGCCATGTAGTAATAGGCCATGATCGTGGTGAAGGCGAAGAAGAAGATCGCGATCGACACGAACGCCGAGCCCCAGCCCGGCAGCACGGCTTCAACACCGGCCTGCGCATAGCCCGCGCCTTCCGGAATACCGGCCAGGCCCTGGAAGATCGGCGCGGCACCCGGCACCGGCGAGTACACGTTGTAGGTGCCGCTGGCCAGGATCAGGAAGGCGGTGGCGGTGCACACCATCATGGTGTCGAAGTAGATGGCGAACGCCTGCACGTAGCCCTGCTTGGCCGGGTGCGAGACCTCGGATGCGGCGGCCGCGTGCGGGCCCGAGCCCTGGCCGGCCTCGTTGGCGTAGATGCCGCGCTTGATGCCCCACTCCACCGCCAGGCCCATCATCGCGCCGAATGCCGCATGGGTACCGAAAGCGCTCTTGAAGATGATGCCGAACATTTCCGGCACGCGGTCGTAGTTGATGATCATGATGACGATGGCGGTCAGGATGAACGCCGCCGCCATGAACGGCACCACCACTTCGGCGAAGTTGGCGATGCGCTTGACGCCGCCGAAGATCACCACGCCCAGCAGCAGGCCCACCACCAGTCCGATACCCAGCTTCAACGCCTGCGCCGATTCCATGCCAAAGACCTGACCATCAAGCGGGCCGCACAGCGCGGTGCCACGGCAGGCGTTGATGACGCTGTCGGCGATGGCATTGGCCTGCACGCCCGGCATCAGGAAACCGGCGGCGATGATCGTGGCGATGGCGAAGGCCATGGCATACCACTTCAGGCCCATCGCTTTTTCAATGTAGTAGGCCGGGCCACCGCGGTAGCGGCCTTCGGCGTCCTTGGTCTTGTAGATCTGCGCCAGGGTGCATTCCACGTACGAGGTGGACGCACCGAGGAAGCCCATCACCCACATCCAGAAGATGGCACCGGGGCCGCCGAAGGCGATGGCCGTGGCCACGCCGGCGATGTTGCCGATGCCCATGCGCCCGGCCATCGACATGGCCAGCGCCTGGAAGGAAGACACGCCGGCGTCGGACTTCTCACCTTTGACGGTAAGGCGGCACATCTCGACGAAGCCGCGGATCTGCATGAAGCGGGTGCGCAGGCTGAAGAACAGGCCGGCGGCCAGGCACATGAAGATCAGCGCCTTGCTCCAGATGATGCTGTTGATGAAATGTACGGTAGCTTCCACGCGCGCTCTCTCCAGTCGGCGGGTTGTGAGGACGTCCCGTCGGCTGGAAGGGACCGGTCGATTCTCCCTGATCGAAGGCCGCTGCGGTAGCGGCAGAAGGAATCCGCCGGGCATGGCCCGGCGCTACCGGCAATGACCGTGGCCCCCACGGTAGCGCCGGGCCATGCCCGGCGGCCTTTCAGGGCAGCTGCGTGCGCACCCGGGCGAAGCGGCGCAGGTCGTGCAGCACGCCGCGCTTGTAGACCGCGCAGCGGTCCACGCCCTCTTCCTGGAAGCCGTTCTTTTCCAGCACACGGGCCGAGCCGAGGTTGAAGTCGACCACCCCGGCCTGCAGCCTGAACAGGCGTAGTTCGTCCATCACCCACGGTGCGAACAGTCCGACCACGCGGGTCATCAGGCCCTGGCCCCAGTACGCCTGGCCCAGCCAGTAGCCCAGCTCCGCCATGTGCCCGCGCTCGGCATGGCCCTGCTGGGCCCCGACGCTGCCGCAGGCCTGGCCGTCGATCTCGATGGCCAGGTTGAGCGTGCCCGGCGCCAGCACGCGGCCAGCCAGGAAGGCCTCGCCATCCTCGCGCGTGTACGGGTACGGGAAACGATCGCGCAGGCCCCGCGATACCTCGGCGTCGTTGGCATGGCGCAGCAGCGATTCGAGGTCTTCATTGCGCCAGGGACGCAGGAGGAAGCCGTCGCCCTGCAGGTGTGGGGTCAGAGCCCTTTCCTCTTGGGAAAGGGATCCGACCCCGCTGGCGGTCAGGTCAGGCATGCCCACCCACCGACGGCGACTCCGCCTCCTGCTTCTCCAGCTCGCGCTTCACCGCTTCCGGCGAGCGCGTGTACGGCGCCAGCCGCGCGTAGAACGCCGGCACCACGAACAGCGACAGGAAGGTCGAGAGGGTCACGCCGAAGATGATCACGATGCCGATGGTGCCACGGCTGGCCGAACCGGGGCCACCGGCCACCACCAGCGGGACCGCACCGACCACGGTGGCGATCGAGGTCATCAGGATCGGGCGCAGGCGCACCATCGCCGATTCGATGATCGCCTCGCGCACGGTTCTCCCGTCGTCGCGCAGCTGGTTGGCGAATTCGACAATCAGGATGCCGTTCTTCGCCGCCAGGCCGACCAGCATGACGATACCAATCTGGCTGAACAGGTTCACCGTGCCACCGCTGACCCACAGGCCGACCAGCGCACCGAGCACGCCCAGCGGCACGGTCAGCATGATGGTGAGCGGGTGGATGAAGCTCTCGAACTGTGCGGCCAGCACCAGGTACACCACCAGCAGCGCCATGGCGAAGGTCAGCAGCACCGCGCCGCCGGCACTCTGGTATTCGCGCGATTCGCCCTTCCAGTTCACCTGCGCGTACTGCGGCAGCTCTTCGCGCGTGACCTGCTGCGCCCAGGCAATCGCCTCGCCCAGCGGATAACCCGGTGCCAGGCCGGCATTGATGGTGATCGAGCGCAGGCGGTTGAAGCGGTTCAGGGTGCCGGCCTCGGCCACTTCGCTGAGCGTGACCAGGTTGGACAGCGGCACCAGTTCGCCGGAGGTGGCGCGCACACGGATCGCGGCGAGGTCGGCCGGGCTGGCGCGACCATCGCGGCCGGCCTGGACCAGCACGTCGTACTCTTCGCCGTTGTCGACGAAGGTGGTGACGCGGCGCGAGCCCATCATGGTTTCCAGTGCCGAACCAATCGCGGTGACCGGCACGCCCAGATCGGCCGCACGCTGACGGTCGATGTTGACCCGCATCTGCGGGCGGGTTTCCTTGTAGTCCGAGTCTGGGCCGACCAGGCCGGGGTTGTCGGCCATGCGCAGCAGGATGCGGTCACGCCACTGCGCGATCTCGGCGTATTCCGGGCCGCCCAGCACGATCTGGAACGGCTGGCCGCCGCTGCGGACCAGGCCACCGCCGACCTGCGTGCGTACGCGCACGCCGCGGATGGTGTCCAGTTCCTTCTGCAGCTCATTGGCCACTTCCGGCGTGCCTTCGCTGCGCTGGCGCCACGGCTGCAGGAACACGCTGACGCGGCCGGTATGCATTTCCTCGCTGGCGCCCCAGCCGCCCGGCACGCGCGGGTTGGCGCGCACGATCGGTTTGTCGGCGCCCACATGCGGGGCCAGCATCGCTTCCACCTGCTGCACCTGCTGCACGGTGTAGTCGTAGCCGGCGCCTTCCGGGCCGTCGATCATGATCTGGAACGAACCGCGGTCTTCGGCCGGTGCCAGCTCCGACGGCAGCAGCTTGAGCAGGCCCCAGCTGGCGGCCAGCGCGGCCACCATCACCAGCAGGTAGATCCAGGTGCGATCGACATGGTGGTCGAGCACCCGCCCATAGGCACCGGCCAGGCGCTCCAGGTTGCGGTTGATGAAGCCATGCAGGCCACGCGGCGCCTGCCCGGTATGCGGCTTGAGCAGCTTGGAGGCCATCATCGGCGTCAGCGTGAGCGCCACGAACGCGGACAACGCCACTGCTGCGGCCAGCGCCACTGCCAGTTCGCGGAACAGCCGTCCCGTGTTGCCCTCCAGGAAACCCACCGGCAGGAACACCGCCACCAGCACGGCCGTGGTCGCGATCACCGCAAACGCCACCTGCGCGGTACCGCGTTTGGACGCCACCAGCGGCGGTTCACCCAGGTCGATGCGGCGCTGCACGTTCTCCACCACCACGATCGCGTCGTCCACCACCAGGCCGATGCACAACACCAGGGCAAGCAGGGTCAGCAGGTTGATCGAGAAGTCGAACGCATACAGCGCGATGAACGCGGCGACCAGGCACACCGGCACCGTTACTGCCGGGATCAGTGCAGCGCGGAAGCTGCCGAGGAACAGCCAGATCACTGCCAGCACCAGGATCATCGCCTCCACCAGCGTGGCGTAGACGCGGTCCACTGCGGCTTCGATGAAGGTGGTGTTGTCGAAGGCAACGAAAATCTGCGTGCCCTTGGGCAGCGTCAGCGCGACCCGCTCGGCTTCAGCGCGCGCGGTGCGTGCCACGTCCAGCGAGTTGGCGGTGGAGGTCTTGACGATGCCCAGGCCGATGCCCGGTTCACCGTTGCTGCGGTAGTAGGCGCGACGCTCGGCCGAAGCCAGCTCGATCTTCGCCACGTCGCCCATGCGCACCACGTAGCCGTCGCGGCCCTTGCCCAGCGGGATGGTCGCGAAGTCTTCGGGCTTGATGTAGTTGCGCTCCACGCGCAGGGTGAAATCGCGGTCGGTCGATTCGATGCGACCGGCCGGCAGTTCCACGTTTTCGTTGCGCAGCGCGGTTTCCACATCGCCGGTGGTCAGCCCGCGCGCCGCCAGCTGATCGCGGTCCAACCAGATGCGCATCGCATAGCGCTGGCGGCCACCGATGCGGACCTGGGCCACGCCATCGAGGCTGGAGAAACGATCGACCACATAGCGGTCGGCGTAGTCGCTCAGCTCCAGCGTGTCCATGGTCGAGGAGACCATGTTGAACCAGATGATCGGGTCGGCATCGCTTTCGACCTTGGCGATTTCCGGCGGACGTGCTTCTTCCGGCATGCGGTCGGCAACGCGGCTGACCGCATCACGCACGTCGTTGGCCGCGGCCTCGATATCGCGGTTGGAGGTGAATTCGATGCTGACCTGCGAACGGCCGTTGTTGCTGCGCGCGTTGATGGTATCGATGCCTTCGATACCGGCCAGCGCGTCTTCCAGCACCTGGGTGATGCGGCTTTCGATGACCGCCGCCGATGCACCGGTGTAGTCGACCGACACCGAGACGATGGGCGGATCGATGGCTGGTAGTTCGCGCAGGGTCAGGCGGGTGAAGGACATCACGCCCAGCACCAGCAGCAGCAGGCTCATCACCACGGCGAACACCGGCCGCTGGATGGAGGTGTCGGACAGCTTCATCCGCCGTGGCCCTCGGCCGCGACCGGCACCGGTGCATCAGCCGGTTTGGCACCCTTGGCCGGTGCCGCGTCCTTGGCGGCTACCTTCAGGCCCGGGCGCAACTTGCCGGTGCCATCGACCACGATGCGCTGGCCCGCTTCCAGGCCCTGCCTGATCTCGACCACGCCGGCACGACGCGCGCCGGTGACCACGTCCACGCGCTCGACACTGTCGTCGCTTTTGATGCGGTACACGAAGGTATCGCGGCCGACCTGCACCACCGCGATTTCCGGCACCACCAGCGCCGGCCGTTCGGGATGGAACAGGCGCACGTCCAGCAGCATGCCCGGACGCAGTGCGTGGTCGCTGTTGGCGAAGTCGGCGCGCACGGTCACTGCACGGGTCGCCGGATCGATGCGCGCATCGATGGTGCTGACCACGCCTTCGAAGGTGCGGCCTGGCCAGGCCACGCTGGACGCACTGACCTTGTCGCCGACGCCGAGCGCGGCCAGTTCCACTTCCGGCACCTGGAAATCGATGTGCATGTGCTCGATGTCGTCGAGCGTGGCGATCACCGTGGTCGGCGTCAGCAGCGTGCCCGGGCTGACCTGGCGGATGCCGAGCACGCCGGCAAACGGCGCACGCACACGACGGTCACCGATGTCCGACTGCATCTGTGCCACGCGCGCTTCGGCGGCATCGCGGATCGACTTCTGCGTATCCAGCGTGGCACTGGACACCAGCCGCTGCGTGGCCAGCTCGCGCTGGCGCTTGTACAGCTGGTCGGCCTCGTGGAAGGTGGCCTGCGCCTGCACCAGCGCGGCCTCCTGGGCCTGCCCGCGCAAGGTCACGATCGGCGCACCGGCGGCGATATGCTGGCCGCTCTCGAAGTGCACCTTCTCGACGATTTCGCTGACCTTGGCGGTGACACTGATCGATTCGCGCGCTTTGGCCGTGCCCAGCGCCTGCAGGGTGTCGCTCCACTGCGTGGGCTGCACGACCTGCGCGGTGACCGGCACTGCTTCGCCCTGCCGACCTGCGGCAGCCTCCTGTTTGCCTGCGCACCCGGCCAGCACGGCCAGGCTGAGGCCGAAGGCCAGGGTCGAAGCGATACGAGCCAACATGAACGGTCCTGATTGATCCACGGCCGCCGAGTGTAGGCAAGGGCCTGCATAAGCGATATGTGCCAAGCGTTTACCGGCGTGGAACCGGCACCGCGATAGCGCCTTCAACCGGTTCCGTGCAAGGCTGACGCTGGCAGTGTCGGCATGTGTCGGGGTGTATCCAGCGACCCATTGCCGACGTTGCCATCGTAGAGTCGAAGCTGCCCGACTGAGGGCGTCGGGCGGGGACGGATCCTGGCGGGGATCCGGCCCCGTTTTTTTGCCCGGCGCATGACGGTAGCGCCGGGCCATGCCGGTGACCCCGCGGTAGCGCCGGGCCATGCCCGGCGGATCAATACCGGTAGTTCACCTTCATCCACACGCTGCGGCCCGGCTCATTGATGCGTACCGGGTCGGCCGGGAAACCGAAATCGGCACTGCCGGCCAGGTTCAGGTGCTCGCTGTAGGCGCGGTCAAACAGGTTGTCGACACCCGCGCTGAGCTGCAGTTGCGAACTGAAGCGGTAGGCAGTGTTGAGCGCAAAGGTGGCGAAGCCGGCGCTCGGTCCCAGGTCCTGGGCGACCACGTTGCCCTGGCCATCGGCGACACGGTGCTGGTGGGTCACCGCCCGCAGCAGGGCGCCAGCACTCCAGCGCTGGCCTTCCCAGTTCGCACTCAGGCGCGCTTCCAGCGGCGGCATCTGCGGCAACGGTCGCTGCTGGTCGCGGTTCTCGCCCCAGGCATAGGCCAGCGTGCCGCCCAGTTTCCACTGTTCGGCCAGCGCCACTTCCACGCCCGCCTCGGCACCGGCAATGCGGGCATCGACGTTGCGGGCCTGGCTCATGCCCATCATCCCGCTGCCGTGGTAGGTGAACAGGATGTAGTCCTGGATCTGCCCGGCGTACGCCGAGACCCAAGCGTGCACGCGCGGACCCTTGTACTGCATGCCCACATCAAGCTGGGTGGTGCGCTCGGGCTGCACGCCGCTGAATGCATTCACCGCGCCGGCCGGTCCCTGGTTGGGCGAGAACAGCTCCCAGTAGTCGGGCATGCGCTCGCTGTGGCCGAGGCCGGCGTACCAGGTCAGGCCGTCGGCCAGATCCTGCTCGTAGCGCAGGAATCCACTGCCCAGCCATTCCTTGCGCTGCAGGCCAGCGGTCGGGTTCGGCCGGTTGCCCATCATCCCGCGCACCGACTGCCGCTCATCGCGGACGCTGGCGCGATCGATGCGCAGCCCGCTGATCCAGCGCTGGTCGGTGCCGGCGCCGAGGGTGAGTTCGGTGAAGGCACCGTAGCGGCGGAAGTTGGCATCGGTCTCCCACGCCGCCTGCCGGTAGGTGTCGCGGCCCATGCCCATGCGGCCGCGGTGACGACTGTCCTCGCCATCCACACCGGCCACCAGCTGCACATCCTGCCAGCGCCACTCGGAACTGACCCGCCCGCCCTGGGTGCGGCGGTCCACGTTCGAGGCCATCGGCATCGGCATCATGCTGTGCGGGTTCGGCGTGCGCAGCGTGTAGTTGTCCATCACGTGATCGGCCTCGTTGTAGTACACATTGGCCTGCAGCGTGTCCCACGCACCCGGCAGGTTGCGCTTCTCGAAGCGCGCCGCGTAGCTGGTGCGCTCGAACGCGGCACCGTCCATGCCACGGCCCGCGTAGCGCGCGATCGCATCGCCGGCACCGGCGGAGATTTCCAGCAGCGTGTCGGCATCCGGCGTCCAGCCGATGGCCACGTCGCCGTTCCACTTGCGCCACTTCGACGGCACCACGTCGCCATTGCCGTCCTTGTAGTCATCGGCTTCGGAACGGTTGCCGCTTGCACGCACGTAACCGGTCGGATTGCCCAGGGTCAGGTCCAGCACCTGGTCGTTGCGGTTGCGCGAACCGACCAGCGCACTGGCATCGGCACGCAGGCCCGGTTCCTCGAAGCGCGGCGTATCGCGCTCGAAACGCACGGTGCCGGCCGACGCGCCCGCGCCCCAGCGCACGCTCTGCGGGCCCTTGATGATGGTCAGCCGGTCGAAGCTTTCCGGCGCGATGTAGGACAGCGGATTGTCCATGCGCGACGGGCAGGCACCGATCAGGTTGCCATCGTTGCTGAGGATGTTCAGGCGCGAACCGAACATGCCGCGCAGCACCGGGTCGCCGTTGGTGCCACCGTTGCGGATGGCGGAGAAGCCGGGGACGGTTTTCAGGTAATCAGCACCGTCGCTGGCGGGCACCGGCTGCCGCGGCAGGCGCGGATCGGTCACCCAGTGCAGCGGCGAGGACGGTGCAGCGGCGGTCACCACCATCGTGTCGAGGGTGCGCGCCTCTTCGGCAGGCGCAGCGTGAGCCAGTGACGCGGTCACGGCCAGGCCCAGGGCAACCGGCAGGCGCGCGCAGGCGCCCGCAGGGCGGGAAGTCATTTTCATCGGAACAGCTCCAAAGTACGCACGCGCGCACGGCGCCCGGTCAGGCGTCGTGCGGCAGATTCGATAGGGACATCAGCGAACGATGGAGAAGCGCGGCGGCCCACGCGCGGCATGTGCCGGCCACCGCAGTGCCGGCAGCACCTGCTGCGACCATGGGAACGCCAGCTGCGGCCGCCACAACAGCGGCAACAGCAGCACCAGCACGGCCAGCCACGGCAGCAGGCGCATGGCCAGCACGCAGTATTCGCAGGCTTCGCCATGCATGGCGTGGGGGTCGGCCGGACGGCTGGGCGCTGCCGGCGCGGCGCCGTGTTGATCGTGCCCAGGCATGGCCATGTCGTGCATGTCATGGCCCATGGCGGCGTGGTCCATGCCTGCCATCGCGGCATGCTCCATCGGCTGCGCCTGCAGCGCGCGGCTGACCAGTGGCGCAAGCACCATCAACAGCGTCGCCAGGACGGCGAGCTGGAGCAGAAGGCGCTGCGGGCGGGACAGGCGGGTCACCCCGCTAGTGTAGAGCCGGGTCCAGGGTTACCCGTGCGACGAACCGTCGCAGGAGGGGGTTTATCGGCAGGGCTGCGCCCTGCACCCGCTGCGAGCTGGAGCAACAGCAACAGCAACAGCCGAAGCAGAAGCGGAATTCCTGTGGGTAGGCGGGGTGGGTCCGGTTGCGGGAGACGCCGTAAACCCGTCCCTGGGGGCTTGGCCGCGGCATCCATGCCGCGGACACTCCCGCAACCGGACCCACCCCGCCTTCGACAGTTTTCCGCGATCTGTCGGAACGACTCTCGGGGTCAGATCCGTTTTCCTTCGGAAAACGGATCTGACCCCAGATGTATTTCGATATCTGACAGCTTTCATCCACGCATGGCGTGGATCTACCGTGTCGACCGAGGTCGACACCTACCAACAGCCGCCAGGATCTGTCAGAGGTGGGGCGGTGTGGGCAGGCAGGACCGTTGGCGCCATGGATGGCGCCATCGAGCCCCCATGGATGGGTTTACGGCGTGTCCTGCCTGCCCACACCGCCCCGCCATCCCACAGGAAACCCGCATTTGATGTTGCTGTTGCTTCTGAGGTTGCCGGCCAGCGGCCGGCACTACCGCGGGTGCAGGGCGGCACGCCCTGCTCGACCAACCTCACACCGTGATGGTCTGGGTCAGTGACTCCCACGTCGGTGGTACCGGCCACGCCGCCGCCTGGTTGCCATCCAGCACCCTGCGCAGGTCGCGCGGATCGATCTGTGGGGCCAGCACGTGCACCAGCTCCAGCGCGTAATCGCGCAGCACGCGGTCGCGAGGCAGCACCGCCCAGGCAATGCACTCAGTGATCGGCTCCGGGGCCGGCCACGACCTCAGGTCCTCGTCGTTGGAACTGACCGCCATCTCGGCCAGCAGACCCACGCCCAGACCGGTGCGCACATAGGTCTTGATCAGATCGGCATCCAGCGCGGTCAGCGCCAGATCCGGCACCAGGCCGTTGGCGGCAAAGGCACGCTGCAGCGATGAATTCGGGCGGGTCGAGGATTCGTAGCTGATCAGCGGCTGCCGGGCCAGCGCGGCCAGGTCCGGGGTGCGGCCTGCGCGGTCCAGCGGGTGGCCCTTGGGCACCACCACCAGGCGCCGCCAGCGGAACAGCGGCACCGCAATGCCATCGGTAGGCTCGCTGCCAGCGGTGCTGATGATCGCAATGTCGGCATCGCCCTGGTTCAAGCGATCCAGTGCATCGGCTTCACCGGCCTGCTGCAGATGCACGCTCACCTGCGGATACGCCTGCTTGATCGCTGCCACCGCCGGCGGCAGCACGAAGCGCGCCTGGGTGTGGGTGGTGGTCAGGATCAGCTGGCCCTGGCTCTCGCGGCGCTGGTTGGCCGCGTAGGTGCGGATGTTGTTGGCCTCCGCCAGCACCGAGCGGGCGCGGGCGATGACCTCGGTACCGGCCGGTGTGACCGACTCCAGGCTGCGGCCCTTGCGAACGAACAGCAGGAAACCGAGCTCGTCCTCCAGCTGCTTGAGCTGCTTGGACAGGCCGGGCTGGGTGGCATGCACGCGCGAGGCGGCGAGCGTGATGTTCAGCTCGGCGTCGGCGATGGCAACCAGATAGCGCAGCTGGGTCAGCGTCATGGCAGGCGGGCGATGTGGGGGCGGAGGTCCACTCTAGGGTCAATTGCCGTCACCAGCTTATAACCAAAGGTTGTTTAAGAAAGGTATCTGGTCATTTCCGGGCGTCATATGCCGGCGCTACGGTCAGCCGGCAGCCGCTGGCCTGAACAGCCAGCCCTCCCCCTTCGCCCGCCGCAGCCCGGCGCGGCCCCTCTCCGGAGCGCTTCCATGGCCCTGTACGACTCCATCCTCGACACCGTCGGCAACACCCCCATCGTCAAGCTGCAGCGCCTGGCGCCGCCACAGGTCAGCCTCTACGCCAAGGTCGAGTCGTTCAACCCGGGCGGCTCTGTGAAGGATCGCCTGGCGCTGGCGATCATCCTCGACGCCGAAGCGCGTGGCCTGCTCAAGCCGGGCGACACCATCGTCGAGGCCACCTCGGGCAACACCGGCGTGGCACTGGCGATGGTCGCCGCCGCGCGCGGCTACAAGTTCGTGGCGACCATGGTCGAAACCTTCTCGGTGGAACGGCGCAAGCTGATGCGCGCGTATGGCGCCAAAGTGATCCTGACCCCGGCCGCCGAGCGCGGTAGCGGCATGGTACGCAAGGCGGCCGAACTGGCCGAGCAGCACGGCTGGTTCCTGGCCAGCCAGTTCGCCAACCCGGCCAACCCGGCCTACCACCGCAACACCACCGCCGCCGAGATCCTGCGCGATTTCGCCGGCAAGCGACTGGACTACTTCGTCAGTGGCTGGGGCACCGGCGGCACGCTCACCGGCGTGGGCGAAGTACTGAAGGTCGCGCGCCCGCAGACGCGCATCATCGCCACCGAACCGGCCGGTGCCGCGCTGCTGAAGGGCGATGACTGGAAGCCGCACAAGATCCAGGGCTGGACCCCGGACTTCGTGCCGGACGTGCTCAACCGCGATGTGGTGGATGAACTGGTGACGGTGGAAGATGACCGCGCGATCGCCACCGCCCGCCGCCTGGCGGCGGAGGAAGGCATCTTCGTCGGCATCTCCGCTGGCGCCACTGTTGCCAGCGCACTGGATGTGGCCGCGCGCGCCGAACCGGGCTCGGTGATCCTGGCGATGCTGCCGGACACCGGTGAACGCTACTTCTCCACGCCGCTGTTCGCCGATGTGAATGAAGGTTCCGACGACGACTGGTTGGCCGGCCTGCCGTGAGCCCAGGGTCGAATCCCGTTTTCGTTCAAGGTAGCGCCGGGCCATGCCCGGCGTTGCTGTTTCCGGCATTCGCTTCGTCCACCATCCGCCGGGCATGGCCCGGCGCTACCGCTTCGCCACCTCCCCCTTTCTGCTTCAGCCTGCGTGAAGGCGCCGCCAGCCATCGTGCGTGAAGGCCGCCGGATCGCAGCGCGTGAGACGGTCATGACGCAGTATCAATGCCCTGTCCCCTACCTTGGGAACAGCCGGCGCAGATGCTGCGCGGAACACCTCACAGGCAGGAGACGGACGCATGAAGATCGAAGTTTGGCAGGGCGACATCACGACCCTGGCGGTGGATGCGATCGTCAACGCGGCCAATGAAACACTGCTCGGTGGTGGCGGTGTCGACGGTGCGATCCATCGCGCTGCTGGCCCAGCGCTGCTGGCCGAATGCGAGCAGCTGCCGGAACTGCGCCCCGGTGTGCGCTGCCCGACCGGCGAAGTGCGTGCCACCGACGCCCATGCGTTGCCGGCGCGGCATGTGCTGCATACGGTCGGCCCGGTGTGGCACGACGGTCAACGCGACGAACCGGCGCTGCTGGCCAACTGCTACTGGAAGTCCCTGCAGCTGGCCGAATCGCTGGGCGTGACATCGATCGCTTTCCCCGCGATCAGCTGCGGCGTGTACGGCTACCCGCTGTACCAGGCCGCGCAGATCGCAGTGACCGAAACGCTGGCATGGCAGCGCAGCCATGCACAACCGATGCGAATCGTGCTGGTGGCGTTCAATACCGCTACCGCCAAGGCGTACCAGCAGGCACTGACCGCTGCCGGCCAGAACGCGGACAACGAGCCACGCAGCTCGATGCTGCCGCCATTGGGCGATACCGGATTTGCAGCCGCGCATTGAACGGCTGAAGGGATTGGAACAGAAAAGGCCGGGCAATGCCCGGCCTTTTCTGTTGCGGCCTTGAGGTCATCCACGCTGCGCTTGGATCACCTCAACGGCTGGCAGCTTCCACCGCAGCAGCGGCATCATCTGCCACTGCGGCAGCAGCGTCTGCAGCCGCGCGCGCGGCCGAGGCTGCGGCACCGTCGGCGCTGGCACCCTCCACCTGCACGCGCACTTCCACCATGCCAGCGCCATTGTTCAGGCTGGACACGTCAATGGTGTAGTGACCGGCCGGCAAGGTCTCCTCCAGGCGCGAATTGGTACCGTTGCCACCGTCGTCGTCGGTCAGCTCGACATCACCGCCGACCACGCGCAGCACCGTGTCGACCTGGCTGGAGATCGCATCCAGGCGCACGTCGGCCGGGCGGTCCAGGGTCAGCAGGAAACGACGGCGGCCATCGTTGTCGAGCATGGTGTACACGCTGCCCGACTTCGGCAGGGCGGTGCCATCGCGTTCAACCAGATTGCCCGGCAGTTCGATGCGGTTGGCGGACAGGGTAAACATGCCATTGACACCGTCGCCCAGACCGCGCGCGGTCAAGGTGTACTTGCCCGGCTTCAGCGACAGGGTCAGGCGCGAGTTGGTGCTGTCGTTGCCATCATCGTTTTCGGCCTCAACGCCCTGGCCCGACAGCTTCAGCACCGGGTCGAACACATCCGACACCAGGCGGATCTCGTACAGGCCAGCCTTGTCCACCTGGAGGGTGTAGTCCTGCGAGCTGCCGGCCAGCATGTCGGCGATCTCACCGCTGCCCACCAGCGGCTTGCCGTCATACGGCTTCAGCTTCTCGGCGCGCAGGCGATACGGACCGAAGGCGCTCGGGCCATCGGCGTTGACCGCCACCTGGTAGGTGCCGCCACCGTTGGCACGGAAGGCCAGCGAGACGTCGCCTTCGCGTTCGTAGCCGGTATTGCTGGTGGATACCAGGCTGCCGTTGTTGAACACGGCGATCGAACCGGTCAGTGCACCGGTCAGCTTCAGGCCGACCAGGTCCTTGTCTTCCAGCTTGATCTGGTACAGCTGGTGGTGGCTGCCGTCGTTGAAGTTGATGCCGCTGCGCGAGGTGATTTCGCCGGACACCGGCTTGTCGAAATCGAGCGACGCGGCCTTGCCTGCGTCACCACCGCCACCGATGCGGTTGCAACCGCCGGCGATCAGGACCGTGGCAACGGCCACTGTGATTGCTGCCAAACGCATGTTTTTTCTCCTTGGCCTTCCATGTATGTCCCGCACACCGGCCCGGTGCGTGGGGGCGGAAACGATACCCGCAAAAGCAAACGCCGGCGTGATGCCGGCGTTGCCCTGTTCATCCTGCGATGGGACGGATCAACCGTTCCACTTGCCCAGCGCGGCCAGGCCATTGTCCTTGGCGCGCTCGTACACGGTCTTCTGGGCAGCAGCGTAGTTGCCCTTCATGTCCTTGGCCCACAGCTTCAGCGCAGCCTGCTGCATCGCGCGGCCGTAGGAGAAGCTCAGCGGCCACGGCAGGTTGCCCATCTGGTTCATGGCATTGAGGTGAGCGGTGGACTGCTCGTCGCTCTGGCCACCGGACAGGAACACCACGCCCGGCAGGATCGCCGGCACGGTGCTCTTCAGGCACATCACGGTCGACTCGGCCACTTCCTCGACGTCGGCCTGCTCATCGCAGTTCTTGCCGGAGATGACCATCGAGGCCTTCAGGATGGTGCCTTCCAGCAGCACGTTCTGCTGGTACAGCGCATCGAACAGCGAACGCAGGGTCGCTTCGGTCACTTCGTAGCAGGTCTCGATGTCGTGGTCGCCGTCCATGATCACTTCCGGCTCGACCATCGGCACCAGGCCGCATTCCTGGCACAGCGCTGCGTAGCGGGCCAGCGCGTGGGCGTTGGACTCGATGCAGGTGCCCGACGGAATGCTCTCGCCGATGTTGATCACCGCACGCCACTTGGCGAAGCGCGCGCCCAGCTTGTAGTACTCCTGCAGGCGCTCGCGCAGGCCGTCCAGGCCTTCGGTCACCAGCTCGCCCGGGCAGCCGGCCAGCGGGTGCGCACCCTTGTCCACCTTGATGCCCGGAATCATGCCGTGGTCGGCCATGTACTTGGCGAACGGCACGCCGTCCTTGGTCGACTGACGGATGGTTTCGTCGTACAGGATGGCGCCGGAAATATGCTCGTTGAGCTTGGGCGTGGTCAGCAGCAGTTCGCGGTAGGCACGACGGTTTTCCTCGGTGTTCTCGATACCGACGCCGGCGAAACGCTTGGCGATGGTAGCGGTGGATTCGTCGATCGCGATGATGCCCTTGCCCGGGGCAACCATGGCCTGGGCGGTTTCAGCCAGCTGTTCGATGCTCATGTACTTCCTGTGGCGGGTGCGGGAAAAACGTAAGTATAGCCCCGCTACCCGTTGCCTCGCCGTAGAGGCCAGGCTGGAAACGATTCCAATGTCCGCACTGGACAAGGGATGTCCTGTGGCATGGGGTCAGAGCCCCTTCGGGGATCTGACCCGGGGTCGGATCCGCAACGCGGCTCGGACCCCAGGCCAACAATACTTACAGGTCGCCCAGACCGCTGGCGCGGCCGTCTTCGCCCACTTCCAGCAGGCGCAGGGTGTTGGTCGCACCCAGGGTTTCCATGTGCTCGCCGCTGGTGAACACCACGCGGTCGCCGGCCTGCAGCAGATCGGCTTCAACCAGCAGGCGGATGCTGCCGCGCGCGGCTTCGCGCGGGGTCAGGCCACGGCTGTCGAAGTTGATCGGATACACGTCGCGCATCAGCGCCATCTGCCGGCGGGCGCCGTCATGGCGGGTGACCGCGAACACCGGCGCCTTGGCGCGGAAACGCGACAGGTAGCGGGCGGTGCCACCGGATTCGGTCATCGCCACGATCGCGCGCACGCCCACGTGCTGCGACAGGAACATGGTGGCCATGGCAATGGCCTGGTCGGCACGTTCCAGGTTGCGCGGCGAGGCGTTGAAGTCGGTCTCGGTCTGGAACTGGCGCTCGGCACCCAGGCAGATCCGCGCCATCGCTTCCACGGCCTTGACCGGGTAGGCACCGGCAGCAGTTTCGGCCGACAGCATGACCGCATCGGTGCCGTCGATGACCGAGTTGGCCACGTCCAGCACTTCGGCGCGGGTCGGGATCGGGCTTTCGACCATCGACTGCAGCATCTGCGTAGCGGTGATGACCACCTTGTTCTGCGCCAGCGAGGCCTTGATGATCTTCTTCTGCAGGCCCGGCAGTTCGGCATCGCCGATTTCCACGCCGAGGTCACCGCGCGCAACCATCACCACGTCACTGGCCTCGACGATCTCTTCGAGGTTTTCGATGGCCTCGGTGCGCTCGATCTTCGACACCAGCGCGGCGTAGCAGCCGTGCGATTCAGCGATCTCGCGCGCGTCATTCATGTCCTGCGCATTGCGGCAGAACGACACGGCGATGAAGTCGACGCCGATCTTGGCGACGATGCCGATCAGTTCCTTGTCGCGCTCGGTCAGCGCGCCCAGCGACAGGCCACCGCCCTGCTTGTTCAGCCCCTTGCGGTCAGACAGCGCGCCGTCGTTGAGCACGGTGTTGATGATGCGCTCGCCTTCCACTTCGACCACCTGCAGCTGCATCAGGCCATCGTCGAGCAGCAGGACATCACCCGGGCCGACGTCCTGCGGCAGGCCGAGGTAGCTCACGCCGACCTGGGTCGCATCACCGGGGCCGGCATTGGTGCTGGCGATCAGGTCGAAACGGTCGCCTGCCTTCAACTGCACCTTGCCTTCGGCGAAGCGCTCGATGCGGATCTTCGGGCCCGGCAGGTCGGCCAGGATGCCCACTTCCACGCCGACGCGGGCCGCAGCCGCACGCACTTCGGCGGCGCGCTTGGCCTGGCCGGACGGATCACCGTGGCTGAAGTTCAGCCGCACCACGTTGACGCCGGCGCGGAACAGATCCTCCAGCACGCCCGGCGGATCAGTGGCCGGGCCGAGGGTGGCAAGGATCTTGGTGCGACGCTGACGCTCGAACATGGTGAATGGGCCTCTCCCGATAAAGAACGGAAATTAGCACATCCTTCACGCCGCATGTATACGGTTACAGCCTTGCGCTGCCTGACTTCGCGGGTCATCGAACGGACATCGGCCGGACATACGCTGGCGCAGGGTCGTGGTAGCGCCGGGCCATGCCCGGCGAGGGTTTGGTAACAACACCCCACATGGACCCACGATCCCCCCCAAAGAGGCACCCCACCCACCACCGTTCCCCCCCTCCCCGTTCGCGTTCCCAC
>NZ_JBXAWS010000015.1:0-130826 GCF_057292075.1 Stenotrophomonas sp. 1L-E-5-B-C3 | reverse complement strand
ACCTGTGGGCCCCTCCCTTTGCCGGCCTCTCCCCGCCCCTGTCGGGGCAGCCCCTCAACAGAGGGGCTTGTTGCTCCAGATGGTTCCGTGCGTGGTCGATGGGGCATTGATGACTTCCTTGTCTCTGCAGGAACAGAAGAGGGCTGCCGAAAGGCAGCCCTTTTTCTATATCTGGCGCGGGACGCGCCGCGCTTTGCGCGCCGCCCCACACGTTGCTGCGCAACCTGTGGGCCCCTCCCTTTGCCGGCCTCTCCCCGCCCCTGTCGGGGCAGCCCCTCAACAGAGGGGCTTGTTGCTCCAGATGGTTCCGTGCGTGGCGGATGGGGCATTGATGACTTCCTTGTCTCTGCAGGAACAGAAGAGGGCTGCCGAAAGGCAGCCCTTTTTCTATATCTGGCGCGGGACGCAACGCGCTCTGCGCGTCGCCCCACATGTTGCTGCGCAACCTGCGGGCCCCTCCCTTTGCCTGCCTCTCCCCGCCCTGTCGGGGCAGCCCCTCAACAGAGAGGCTTGTTGCTCCAGATGGTTCCGTGCGTGGTCGATGGGGCATTGATGACTTCCTTGTCTCTGCAGGAACAGAAGAGGGCTGCCTTTCGGCAGCCCTTTTTCTATATCTGGTGCGGGACGCGACGTGCTCTGCGCGCCGCCCCACACGTTGCTGCGCAACCTTTGGGCCTCTCCCTTTGCCGGCCTCTCCCCGCCCCTGTCGGGGCAGCCCCTCAACAGAGGGGCTTGTTGCTCCAGATGGTTCCGTGCGTGGTGGATGGGGCATTGATGACTTCTGCTCAGAACCTGTAGCCCAGCCCCAGCTGTACGCCGTTCTGGGACTGCCCGTCACGACGCTCGCCCACGTAGTCGACCATGATCGACAGCCGCTCGCTGGCACGACTGGTCACGCCCAGGTTCCAGGCCAGCACCTGTTCGCCCACCACCTGGCTGCTGCTGCCGAACAACAGGTCCGGGGCGGCAGCAAAGGAGGTGCTGTAGCGGGCCTGGGTATCGCCCAGTTCCTTCTGCCAGACCACGCGGGCACGCGGGGTGATGCGCTCGCCGCTGTTGCCTTCGAACGTCTTGAACAACTGCAGGCCGGCACCTACGCGGATGCTCTCCAGGCTGCCACTGCGGCCGACCAGTGCGGCCGCGTCCTGGCCCTCGTTGAAGCGCGTGGCTGAGGTGCGGGTGTAGTCGATCACTGGCAGCAGCGGCTGGATCACCAGACCCTTGCCCGTGGTGAAGGAGAACGCGTGCTCCACGCGTGCGGTGATCGCATCGTTGTTGTATTTCGCGCGCAGGGGAGCCTGCAGGCCGTCGATGCCATCGATGCTGCGGCGGGTGTCGTGGCGAAGATCGGTGTAGCGGACGGCAGCGGACAGGTAGCCGCGCGAGTAGAGCGCATCCACGTAGCCGCCAATATCCAGTGCACGGACATCGCCAGTGAAGCCTGCGCCACCGCTGGATTTTGTCGACATGTCGGCCGCGGCAAGGCTTACGCCCAGTGTTACGCGGTCGTCTGCGAGGCGGGTATCGGCACCGAGCGCAATGCCACCGATGGTGTGGCTCAGGCCGGCGACACCGCCGTCACCCTCGATACGGCCATGGCTGGCGAAACCCCGCGCCCAGAGACCACGGTTGCGGCCCGTATCGTCCGTATCGTTGCCTGCATCCGATGGTGCGACCAGATGCATCGCCAGTTGGTTGAACAGCCAATTGCCGGTCATCGCCGATTGCACCGACGCCGCCTGTGCAGCCTGTGCCGCCAGGCCATCGGCATCGCCACCGCTGCGCGATGCGGCCTGATGCTGCTGCACCACGTTGCCGATGCTGCCGACCAGTGCGTTGTCGGCCAGGCGCAGGCTGGCATGCGCATCGCCGCGCAGCGCCCCCGCCTGGCGCGCGATGACGTCGCGGTCGGCGAACTGCAGAGCGCCCAGCAGGCTACTCATCGATGCCGTGCGCTGTGCCGCTGCCTGTTGCAGAGCAACGCCCAACCCATCACCGGATCGAGCATTGGCGAACAGGCCGGTGTCATCGAAGGAAGGATTGGCCGTCAGCCACAGGCCGCTGCCGGTCTGGTTGACAGTGAAGCTGAGCAGCGAGTTGTGGCGGGGACGGAACACGGCGCCCGGCGCCGTGAGATCAACCGCGCTCCCCGCTTCGCCACTGCGTTCAACGTACTGGAAGCGTCCTTCGATGAAGTCCGATACCGGAGCCGGGCGGGTCAGGGTGGCGGGCGTAGCCGTTCGGCACCACAGGCCTGCGTACTCGCCATTGGATGGGCTGCAGGGGGCGACAGGCAATTGCAGGGCGGCGGAATCCACCTGGGTTCCCACCAGATGGTTCTCCTGCCCTGCAGGGAAGAATGCCTGCTTCACGTCCAGCGTCAGCCTGGCAGTGGGCGCAATGCCCAGTACTGCGCGGTTGATGTTTCCGATCAGGTTGTAGTCGCTCGATCGCCTGTCCTCCTCGACCAGGAAGTAACGGGCCTCTTCCAGCGTCAGTGACGGTGCGGTGCGCTGGCTGTCGACCTGGAAGGCCAGGTTCGCCCCGTCATTGAGGTTGATGTAGCGGCCCTTTCCGATCCGGAAGCGTTCGCTGGTGAAAACGTCGTCGCCGCCTGGTGCCAGCGCTTCCAGCGAGTAGGGGCGCATGACGATGCCGGACGGTGCCAGCGTGCCGCCTTCGTTGATGTCGATCGTGGCATTCAACGAGCCGTGGCCGGCAAGTACACCGCCACGTTCGACCAGGGTCAGGTTGCGCAGCGCGCCGCCCTGTAGTTCGATCCGGCCACCATTACGGGCACCGATGGCTTCGGCGTGATGTATCCAGCCATTCTGCTGCAGCCGCAGGGTGCCACCGTCCACGACCACGTACTGGGCAGCGGAAGGAGTATCCAATGACCAGACGCCGCCCTTGCCGATGCGGATGACCCCGAAGGCATCGTCCAGCCGGATGTCCGACGCCGACTGCTGGAAGTAGCGCAGGTTGGCGACCGCGTTGGTGTAGCGACCGCGAACCGCCAGATGCGGATTGAGATCCCCACTCACCTCCTTCTCGACGGAGAGGACATCGCCCGGCATCACGTAGCCGGCCTCGGTCACCACGCGATCGCTGTACATCGTGACACCTGGATATTCAGTGCAGTTGCCTGCAGCGCTCTGGTCACGGGTCGGGCAGAAGCGCGTGGCCACGGCCACGGTGGTGGGGTCGAAATAGCGCAGGAAGCCCGATTGCTGGGTCAGTTCGTAGTGGGCCTGGATGATGCGTGCTTCGATGACTGCGAAATCGGTGGGGCCGAACATGTCCCGGTAATACTTGATGTACTTGTCCTGCCCCGGATAGGGCGTGGGTCCATTGGGGCCGGATTCACCATGGATCCCCAGCACGGTCTGGGTGTAGTTGCCATGTGCTGGCAGCAGGCCGAACTGCGTCACCTTCCGGTTCACGCCTGCGACGAAAGCATCCGCGCATGCCGAGTAGCAACCGCCGTCCAACACGGTATCCAGCCCGTGCTGGCGGATGATGGCGCCCATTCCCACGCCACCGGAGGCGGCGCCACCGGGTGAGTTGCGGAACACCACCTGGCGCAGTGGCGTGCCGCGTGCCTTGGCGGCAAGGACATAGGCCTCCAGCGTACCGGGGTCGGTCGCCAGCACATTGCCGGTGTAGTAAAGCGTGTCTCCATTCACATGGAAGGCACTGGCACGGGCTGCGGGCGCGGCCGCCATGCCGAGGAGCGCTGCAAGAAGGGCGCTGCCGAGGATGGCTTTGCGGTGGGCGGGCAGGGCGGGAAATGGGTGCATGCGAAGTTCCACGGCAGAGGGGTGAAGTGCGGTCCCGCCGCTACCCCGCTGCATGAACGTGCTGATATCGCGTGATATCAACGCGTTACGGCGTGAGCGCAGGGTGTGCCGCGCTCCAGTCCGTCAGGGTCGGGCCGGGAGAGTCCGGCACGCAGGCCGTCTCTCCCGATCACTAACGGATGGACAGGGCGTTCTCCCCCAGTCCTGCCTGGAGGACCCATGCAACGAAGAGGCGAAGCGTCCGCGCCGCGCGGGTTACCATGTGCGCATCACCTGTTGGAGCGTGCCCCCATGACCGCTGAAATCCTTGTTCCTGTTTCTTTCGGCGAGTTGCTGGACAAGATATCGATCCTGCAGATCAAGTCCGAGCGCATCAGCGACGAAGGCAAGCTGGCCAACGTGCGCAAGGAGCTGTCGGCGCTGGAGCAGACCTGGATGGCGCACCCGGCGGCGGTGAAGGACATCGCCCGGCTGCGGGCCGAGCTGAAGACGGTCAACGAGCAGCTGTGGGACATCGAGGACGACATCCGCCTGAAGGAGAAGGCGCAGGCGTTCGACCAGGGCTTCATTGATCTGGCGCGCAGCGTCTACCTTCGCAACGACGAGCGCGCGCGCATCAAGAAGGCGATCAACCTGGCGCTGGGTTCGGCGTACGTGGAAGAGAAGTCGTACCAGGATTACGCGCAGCGCGCGTAATCCGGGGCAGCCTGCCGCTCACCCCAGGTGGTCGGCGACGTAGCGCTCGAACGCAGCGATACCGTCTTCCACGGTGATCAGTTCCATCACATCGTCGAACTCGATCTTGGTGCCCCACTTCAGATCCGAGGCCTGCTTGGCTAGGTACTTGCGCGCGGCATCGTCGTAGCGGTCCACGCAGTAGCGGCGGTCGGAATACGGGCCGCTGCGGTTCGGGTTGCTGGCCGCATGCAGGCCCAGTACCTTGGCGCCCATCGCGTTGGCGATGTGCATCGGGCCCGAATCCGGGGTCATCACCAGGTTGGCGCGGGCAAGCAGGGCAGGCAGCTGCTTGAGCGTGTCCTTGCCGACCAGGTCCAGCGCCGGGGTTTCCAGCTGCGCCAGGATCGCGTCGGCCATGCTGCGCTCCAGTTCGCTGCGGCCACCACACAGCACCACCTGCCAGCCGCGCTGTGCGGCGTGGTTGGCGACGGCGGCATAGCGGTCGGCGTACCAGTTGCGGCGCACGTGGCTGGAGCACGGCGAGATCATCAGCACCGGACGGCCATCGTCCTGCCACTGCGCGGCGGCCCACTCACGGGCCGCCGGCGGCACGGCCAGGTCCCAGCTGACCTCGGTCTGGCGCAGGCCCATCGGCTCGCAGAAGCTGCCGATGGCGTCGAGCACGTGGATGCCGGGGCGGTCGGGAATGCGTTCGTTGATGAAGAGACCATGCAGGTCCTTGGAGCGGCTGCGGTCATAGCCGATGCGGCGTTCGGCCGGAATGAACGCCGACAGCAGGTTGGCGCGGAACGCGACCTGCATCTGCAGCAGGGCCTCGAAACGCCCCGGTGGCAGCTGCTTGCGCAGTTCCTTGACCCCGGCCATGCCGCTCTTCTTGTCGTAGGCATGGAAGGTCACGCCGGGCAGGCCGTCCAGCAGCTTGTGGCCGGCCTTGTCGATGATCCAGTGGATCGGCGTGTCCGGTCGCGCCGCCTGCAGCGTGCGCACCAAGGGCACCACGTGGGTGACATCGCCGAGTGCGGACAGGCGCAGGAGGCACAATGAGGAGGACGCTGATGCCATGTGTTGTTAGACTCAAAGAAATGGTCGCATTCGACGCCAATGAAGCGCTGACGCCATGCCGCGAGGGTCGCGGCATCGGGGCCATTCTGTTCGACCGCGAGCGGCTGCGGCAAGCCGAGGCCGACCTGTTCTCGCCCCAGCACTGGGGCAGCAAGGCCCGGCCGGTGGGCGAGGGTGGCCGTGGCAGCGCCTGGTTCATCGATGCGCCGTTCGGTGCCAGCGTCCTGCGCCACTACCTGCGCGGCGGCCTGGCGGCGAAAATCAGCCATGACCAGTACCTCTGGCGCGGCGCAGACCGGACCCGCAGCTTCGCCGAATTCCGGCTGATGCGCGCGCTGCGCGAGAAGAAGCTGCCGGTACCCCGGCCCCTGGCGGCGTTCTACATGCGCGAGGGCCTGCGCTACCGGGCGGCGATCCTGATGGAGCGGATCGAGGGCGTGCGTTCGCTGGCCGACCGCGCGCTGGTCGCCGGCCGTGGTGCGCCGTGGGAAGAGACGGGGCGGTTGATCGCCCGCTTCCACCGGGCCGGGCTGGATCATGCCGACCTCAACGCGCACAACATCCTGTTCGATGGCAATGGCCATGGCTGGTTGATCGACTTCGACCGTGGGGTGATCCGCATTCCGGCCACCGCCTGGCGCGAGCGTAACCTGAAGCGCCTGCTGCGCTCGCTGATCAAGCTGCGCGGCGAGCGCAGCGTGGAAGACGTGCAGAAGGACTACGTGCGGCTGCGCCGCGCCTATGACATGGCCTGGAACCGGGGCACCTGATGGACTGGTCGTTGCGTTTCCTTGGCGTCGGCAATGCGTCGGCGGTTGAGCTGGGGTCGCCGATGTCGGTGATCGAGCGCGATGGCCGGCCGTGGCTGACCATCGATTGCGGTGGCGAGGGATTGACCGCGTTCAAGGCGCACTACGGGCACATGCCGCAGGCGCTGTTCGTCACCCATGTGCACCTGGATCACGTGGCCGGCTTCGAACGGCTGTTCGTCGACACCTTCTTCAGCGGGCAGCGACGCGGCAAGGTGCGCCTGTACGTGCCGGCGCCGGTGGTGCCTCTGCTGCACAAGCGCATCGGCGATTACCCGAACGTGCTGGCCGAGGGCGGTGCCAACTTCTGGGACGCGTTCCAGCTGATCGTGGTGGGCGAGGCGTTCTGGCACGAGGGCGTGCGCCTGGAAGTGTTCCCGGTACGCCACCACTGGCCGGAGACCGCCTATGGCCTGCGCCTGCAGGGTGCGCTGGCCTGGAGCGGCGATACCCGGCCGATTCCGGAGATGCTGGCGCGCTATGCCGGTGACAACGAGCTGATCGCGCATGACTGCGGCCTGCACGGCAACCCGTCGCATACCGGCGTGGAAGACCTGGAGCGCGAGTACAGCGCTGAGCTGCAGGCGCGGATGATGCTCTATCACTACGCCAGCGAGGCCGACGGCCAGGCGCTGGCCGCGCGTGGACACCGCGTGGCCCAGCCAGGGCAGTGCGTGCCGCTGGCCAATCCGACCGCACCGCACGTCCTGGCCCAGGACCCACCGTGAGCGGCGCCGGCCGGCCCGCCGATGCGGCGCTGGCCGCCGAACTGGAAGCGCTGGAGCGTGCGCTGCACGAGCCGCAGGTGCGCGGTGACCGCGAGCGTCTGGCGGCACTTCTGGACGAGGATTTCAGCGAGATCGGCAGTTCCGGCCGCTGCTATGGGCGTGCCGCTGCGCTGCAGGAGATTCCGCAGGAGCGGGCGGAGGTTGAAATTGAATCGGGCGACTATGCCGTGTGGCTGCTGTCCGATGGCCTGGCACAGGTGCGCTACCGCAGCCGCTACCACGTTGATGGCCAGGCCCAGGGCTGGGTGTTGCGCAGTTCGCTGTGGCGACGGCATGCGCAGGAATGGCGGGTGGTGTTCCACCAGGGCACGCCTGAGGCGCGGTAGCGCCGCGCAGGGTTGAGGGCATCGGTAGCGCCGGGCCATGCCCGGCGAAAAGCGCCAACCAAGATTGGCAGCTACCAGAAGTGGGGCAGCGCCCGAAAAGGCGGTGGCCCCGCCGGCTGACCTCGGCGCCCGCGTCGATCGATACCGTTGCTGCCTTCCGGCCCTGGCGGGATTTTCGACCTAGCGTCGCGAGGGGCCGACGGGGCCACCATAGAGACGTTGGCCGCCCAAGGGGCGGCCAGTTCGCGGATCAGGGGAAGCAGCGCGCGTCGCGCCGGAGACCACAGCCGGACTGCACATCGGCTGGCCGATGGCAGACGCATATTCTAGCCCAGGCATGTGCGCTGGCGCCAGCTTCACGCGCTGAATCGGCTGTAACCCGTGCCCGCCGGCGCCGGCCCGGGCCAACCGTCGTTGCTAGAATGCCGGCCAGGAGGAACGACCTCCCCCACATCGGGAATCAATGACCAGGACGGCCTGGCCCTACCAAGAGGAGGGCTGTCATGGCCTGGATCTATCTGTTGTTTGCC
This sequence comes from Stenotrophomonas sp. 1L-E-5-B-C3, assembly GCF_057292075.1. Classification (NCBI taxonomy): domain Bacteria; kingdom Pseudomonadati; phylum Pseudomonadota; class Gammaproteobacteria; order Lysobacterales; family Lysobacteraceae; genus Stenotrophomonas; species Stenotrophomonas sp. 1L-E-5-B-C3. The sequence goes on along the minus strand of NZ_JBXAWS010000015.1, from coordinate 122,812 downwards.
GGCCTGCTGGAAATCGTCTGGGCCGTGTCCATGAAGCAGTCCGAAGGCTTCACCAAACTCACGCCCACCGTGGTCACCATCATCGGCATGATCGCCAGCTTCTGGCTGCTGGCGGTGGCGATGCGCAGCCTGCCGTTGGGTACCGCCTACACGATCTGGACAGGTATTGGTGCGGTCGGCGCCTTCGTGGTCGGTATCGTCTTCCTCGGCGAGCAGGTCAGCCCGATGCGGATCGGCGCGGCACTGTTGATCGTCTCCGGCCTGGTGCTGATGAAACTCTCGAGCAGCTGAGTGCATTTGGTTGGGCGGAGAAGGGAATCTCCGCCTGCAGCAGGTATATGCATTTTCGGCAAGATGATTTTCTTCACGCATTTTATTTGACGTGCGTCATGAAAATAATGCGTGTGATTCACATGCCGCTGGCGCCATCGGCCGCACAGTGCCGCCATTCGTCATGCGAAATCGGGGAGTTTTCGCCTTGGCGGACACGTTGGCCTGCCTGTTTCAGGTGCGGTCGCGTGAAGATGTGAAGATTTTCAGAAGTTAATGAAGCCAGGCCTTGTTCCCGTGTCGGGAGCCGGGGTGGGCCGCATTGTCTTCAAAAAACCTGCCTGCAGTGCCATCTGGTCTTTTCATGGAGATTTACCGATGAACCGCATTTACCGTCTGGTTTTCAATCGTGCCCTCGGCGTAATGCAGGTTGCTTCGGAGGTCGCCCAGAATCCCGGCGGAAGCGCGGTCTGCGCAGGGCGGGTGCCGCGATTGAGGGCGCACCAGCTGGCGGTCGCGCTGGCGGCCACGCTGGCCAGTGGTTCGGCGTTCGCGGCGTGCAATACGGTGGGCTCAACAGTCACCTGCGACCCTGGCTCGGTCAGCAACTACATCAACGCTAATTCCGGCATCACGGTGAACGTGCTGGCAGGGGCCACGCTGCGAACGCCTCCGGTTATCGGTGGTGGCAATGCGGCGACGTTGAGCGGCGACAACGTGACGGTCAACAACAGTGGCACGATCGATCCGAGCTCGCTCATCCTCGCGTCGCCCGGACTGGTCATCGGCAACGGTTCTGCCAACAACAGCGCGATCGTCGTCAACAACAATTCCGGCGGACAGATCAAGGGTGTCGTCAACATCGCAACGCTGCTGGGTTTCGGGGGGCAGGCGCTGGTGGCACAGAATGTCAACGGCACTACCACAATCAACAATGCCGGCCTGATCAGTACGTCGTTGATCGGCGCAGGCAGCGTTTCCGACGCGACCACGGTGGTGACCTATGGTGGCGCGGCAACCAACGTGACCAACACAGGCACCATCGACGGACGCACCGGCCTGGGTGCTTCTGGCGGTAATACGTTCCTCAATGCGGGGGCGGTCAGTGGCAGCGTTCACCTGGGTGATTCAACTGGCGGCAATACCTTTACCGCAGTGTCGGGTTCCAGCGTTGTGGCAGGCGGCGGCAGCGCCCTTGCCGGCGTGATTACCGGTGTTACCGGGGTGAAGGTTGCGGCTGCGGGAACGGTCGACGCCGGTACGGGCAGCGGCGCCGCCAACAACACGCTGGTGCTGCAGAACAGCGCAGCCGGCCCAGGCGCGGGCACTGGCGGTGCAGTGACCACGCTGGGCTGGAACCGGTACCTCAACTTCCAGAAGCTCACCGTCAACAGCGGCACCTGGAACCTGCAGGGCGCATGGGGCGGAACCGGGCAGACGACGCTCAATGATGGCCTGGTCAATTTCAACGACACCGACTCCTTTGGCACAGGGTTGTTCACGGCCAACGGCGGTGCCATTGCGTCCTCCACAGCGGGCCTGAATCTGGCCAACGCTTTCAGCCTCGGTGGCAATCTGTCCCTGGCCGGGACCAATGCGTTTGGTCTGGGTGGCGTGCTTTCAGGCACTGGCGGGCTGACGGTCAACAACACCGGCATTGTCACCCTGGGCGGCGCGAACCTGTTCTCAGGTGGCGTCAACCTCAATGCCGGTGGCCTGGTGCTGGGCAATGCCGGTGCACTCGGCAGCGGCAACCTGACCGTCGGTGGCAGCGCTTCGCTGGATACGACGGCGGGCTTCACCCTTGGCAACAATCTGGTGATCAATGGCGCGGGCTCGCTGAACCTGCTGGGCAGCAACGCGTTGTCTTTGAACGGTTCGATCTCGGGCGCCGGCAACCTGATCAAGGCGGGTCCTGGTACCCTCACCTTGAATGGTGCCAACCTGCTTACAGGCTCCTTCGCGGTCACCGGTGGTGCGCTGGCATTGGGCGTCGGTGGCAGCCTGTCGCCGACAAGTGCGATCTCGCTGGGCGCAGGTACCAACCTCGATCTCTCGGTTGCAGCCAGCCAGACCATCGGTTCGCTTGCCGGATCCGGTGCGCTCAACCTCGGCGCGCGCAGCCTCACCCTGGGTGGCCTGAACACCAGCACCAGCTTCTCCGGCGTCATCGGCGGTGTCGGTGGCGCGCTCGTCAAGGTCGGTACGGGTACCCAGACCCTGTCTGGTGCCAATACCTTCACCGGTGGCGTCGCGCTCAACGGCGGCGGCCTGCTGCTGGGCAATGCGGGCGCGCTGGGCACCGGCGCACTCGGTGTCGGCGGCAACGTGTCTCTCGATGGCACTGGCGGGGCACTTGCTCTCGCCAACGCGGTCAATCTGGGCGCGGGCGGCATCCTCAATCTGTCCGGGAACCAGGCGTTGACCTTCAACGGCGTCGTCGGTGGTACCGGCAGCCTGGTCAAGAACGGTGCGGCCACCCTGACCCTCAACAACGCCAACACGTTTGGTGGAGGGCTGTCGCTCACGGCTGGTGGGCTGGTCCTCGGCAACGGCGGTGCGCTGGGAACCGGTGCACTGAGTGTTGGTGGTGTGGCAACGCTTGATGCCAGCACAACACTGAGCGTGGGCAATGGCATCAACCTGGGGGCCGGCGGCTCGCTCAGCGTGCTGGGCAGCAATGCGCTGACCCTGGGCGGCGTCATCAGCGGCACCGGCGGCCTGGTCAAGAACGGCGCTGCTACGTTGACGCTGGGCGGCGCCAATGCGTTCACCGGTGGATTGGCGATCAACGCAGGCAAGGTCGCGCTGGCCAGTGGCGGCAGTCTCGCAGCCACCGGTGCAGTGAATCTGGTCAATGCAGGGACGGAGCTGGACATCTCGCTCGGCGGCAACCAGACCATCGGCGCGCTGTCCGGCATCGCCGGCAGCACCGTGACGCTGGGCGGCAGCACGCTCACCTTTGGCGACGCCACCAACCAGACCTTCGGCGGCGTGATCGGCGGTACCGGTGGCCTGGTCAAGCAGGGAACGGGCACGCAGACGCTCAGCGGCGCCAATACCTTCAGTGGTGGCCTGAACCTGGCGGCCGGTGGCCTGCTGCTGGGCAACGGCAGTGCACTCGGTACCGGCGCGTTGACGGTCAGCGGCAATGGCTCGCTCGACGCAACCGCAGCACTGAATCTGGGCAATGCCATCAACCTTGGCGCGGTGCTGACCCTGCCCGGCAGCCAGAACCTGACCCTGGGCGGCAACATCACCGGCAGCGGCAGCCTGACCAAGAACGGCGCCTCGCTGCTGACCTTGAACGGCACCAATGCGTTCAGCGGCGGCCTGAACCTCAATGCCGGCAGCCTGCTGCTGGGCAACAGCGGTGCACTCGGCACCGGCGCATTGAGCGTGGGTGGCAATGCATCGCTCGATGGCAGCACGGCACTGAACCTGACCAACAATGTGGCGCTTGGGACGGGGGCCTCGCTGTCGTTGCCGGGCACGCAGGCGGTCACGCTTGGCGGGGTGGTTTCCGGCGCCGGTGGTCTGATCAAGAACGGTGCCACCACGCTTACCCTCAACGGTGCCAATACCTTCGGTGGCGGGCTGGTGCTCAACGGTGGTGGCCTGATGCTGGGCAACGCCGGCGCGCTGGGAACCGGTCTGCTTGCAGTGGGCGCCAACGCCACCCTCGACAGTTCGGTGGCATTGAACCTGGCCAACGCCATCGACCTGGACGCTGGTGCGCAGCTGAGCCTGACCAGCAACCAGAATGTCGCACTGGGCGGGCTGGTGTCGGGTACCGGCAGCCTGATCAAGACCGGCACCGGTGTGCTGTCGTTGAACAACAGCAACACCTTCAGCGGTGGTCTTGCATTGAATGCAGGTGGCCTGTCGGTGGGCGCCAACGGTGCGCTCGGTACCGGGGCGCTGAACATCGGCGGCAATGTTTCTCTGGATGCGAGTGCCCCGGTTTCGCTGGCCAACGCGGTGAGCCTGGGCGCCAATACGCTGACCCTGCCGGGCAGCAGCAATCTCACTCTGAGCGGTGTGGTGAGTGGTGCCGGTGGCCTGATCAAGAACGGCGCCTCGACGCTGACGCTGTCCGGTGCGAATACCTTCCTCGGGGGCGCCACGGTCAATGCCGGCACGCTTGCACTGGGTGCAGGTGGCAGCCTGGCCGCGGCCGGGGCGGTGAATCTTGCTGGCACTGGTGCAGCACTGGACATCTCCGCAGCGGGGGCGGGCCAGACCATCGGGGCGTTGAACGGCGTCGCCGGCAGCCAGGTGACCCTGGGCGCGCAATCGCTCACCTTCGGCGGGGCCAGCAACGGCGCATTTGCCGGTGTCATCGACGGCAGCGGCGGACTGATCAAGATCGGTACCGGCGTGCAGACCCTGTCCGGCGCCAACACGTTCAGCGGTGGCGTGGCACTCAATGCGGGTGGCCTGGTGCTGGGCAATGCGGGTGCGTTGGGTACGGGCGCGCTGGGGATCGGTGGCAACGTCAGCCTGGACAGCACGGTTGCGTTGAATCTGGGCAATGCCGTGAACTTCGGCGCGGGCACCCAGCTGACCCTGGGTGGTAGCAGCGATGTCGCGCTCAGCGGTGTGGTGGCGGGCGCCGGCAACCTGGTCAAGAACGGTACTGGCCTGCTGACCCTCAACAACAGCAATACCTTCGGAGGTGGCCTGGCCTTGAATGGCGGCGGTCTGGTGGTCGGTGCCAATGGCGCACTGGGTACCGGCGCGCTGGCCGTGAATGCGAGCACCACGCTGGATGCCGGTGCTGCGGTCAGCCTGGGCAATGCGGTCAATCTGGGCTCGGGTGTTGCGCTGACCCTGCCGGGCAGCAATGCGCTGACGCTGTCAGGTGTGATCGGCGGCAACGGCAGCCTGGTCAAGAGTGGTGCGGCCACGCTGACGCTGTCCGGCGCCAACACCTACACCGGCGGCACCACCATCAATGCCGGCACGCTGGCGTTGGGGGTGGGTGGCAGCCTTGCCGCAGCGGGTGATGTCACGCTGGGCGCAGGCGCTGGCTTCGATATCTCCGGTGCCAGCGGCAGCCAGACCATCGGCGCGCTCAACGGTGCGGGCGGAAGCACGCTGGCGCTGGGTGGCAATTCGTTGACCTTCGGCACGGCCGGCAATGCTGCCTTCGACGGCGTGATCAGTGGCGGTGGTGGTCTGGTCAAAGTGGGCGCGGGCGTGCAGACGTTGTCTGCTGCCAACACCTTCGGCGGCGGCGTCACGCTCAATGCCGGCGGCCTGCTGCTGGGCAACGACGCGGCGCTGGGCTCTGGCGCGCTCACCGTCGGCGGGGCGGCCACGCTGGACACCACCGGCCTGGCAGCACTGACCAACAACATCGCGCTCAACGCAGGCCTGACCGTACTGGGCACCAATGCACTGACGCTCAACGGGGTGATTTCCGGTACCGGCAGCCTGACCAAGGATGGCGTCGCAACGCTGACCTTGAACGGCATCAACACCTATACCGGTGGTACCAACATCAACACCGGCACACTGGCGCTGGGTGCCGGTGCAAGCCTGGCGGCGAGCGGTACCGTGAACCTCGCCACCGGCGCGACGCTGGATCTGTCGGCCGGCAGTGGCACGCAGGTGTTCGGCACCCTGGTCGGCAACGGTACGGTCAACCTGGGCGCCAATTCGATCGAAGTCGGCGGGGCGACCAATGGCACCTTCAGTGGCTCTATCGCAGGTACGGGTGGCCTGACCAAGGTCGGTGCGGGCATCGAGACGCTGACCGGTGCCAACACCTACACCGGCGGCACCTTCATCAATGCCGGCACACTGGCGATCGGTCCGGGTGGCAGCCTGGCGGCCACCGGTGCAGTGACACTCACCGCAGCGGGAACCGGCTTCGACATCTCGACGTCCGGCGCCAGCCAGACCATTGGTTCGTTGGCCGGCGTGATCGGCTCCACGGTCAGTCTGGGGGCGCAGTCGCTGATCCTCGGCGGCAACGGCAACAGCGTGTTCGACGGCGCGATCTCCGGTACCGGCGGCCTGGTCAAGAACGGCACCGGCATCCTGACGCTGGGCGGCGCCAACCTGTTCAGTGGCGGCCTGGCGCTCAATGGCGGCGGCCTGGTGGTCGGCAACAACGCCGCGCTCGGCAGCGGTGCGCTGACCGTGGGTGCCAACGCTACGCTGGATGCTTCGATCGCGGCCAACCTGGCCAACAACATCGCGCTGGCATCGGGCGCCAACCTCGACCTGCTGGGCAGCAATGCGCTCACCCTGGGCGGCATGGTTTCCGGTACCGGTGGCCTGATCAAGAACGGTGCGGCCACCGTGACCCTGACCGGTGCGAATACCTACACCGGAGGCACCACCATCAACAGCGGCACGCTGGCCATCGGTGCTGGTGGCAGCCTGGCCTCGACCGGTGCGGTGGACCTGGCCGGTACCGGTACCCTCGACATCTCGGCCGGCAACCAGAGCATCGGTTCGCTTGCCGGTGTGGCCGGCAGCACCGTGGCGCTGGGTGGTAGCGCGCTGACCCTGGGCGGCACCGTTGACAGTGCCTTCAATGGCGCGATCACCGGCAACGGTGGCCTGATCAAGAACGGTGCGGGCGTGCAGACCCTCAACGGCGCCAGCACCTTCAGTGGTGGTGTAACGCTCAATGCAGGCGGCCTGGTGGTCGGCAACGATGCAGCTCTGGGTACCGGGGCGGTAACGGTGGGTGGCAACGGCACGCTCGATTCGAACACTGCGGTGACGCTGGCCAACAACTTCGTCCTCAACGCCGGGCTGACCGTGCTCGGCAGCAACAACCTCACCCTCAACGGCAACCTGAGTGGCACCGGAGCGCTGACCAAGGACGGTTTGGCGACGCTGACCTTGAACGGTACCAATACCTATACCGGTGGCACTTTCATCAATGCCGGTACGCTGGCATTGGGCGCCGGCGCGAGCCTGCATGCCAGTGGCATCGTCAATCTGGCTTCGGGCGCGACCTTCGATCTGTCGGCGGGCAGCGGCACGCAGCAGTTCGGCACCCTGGTCGGCAACGGTACGGTGAACCTGGGGGCAAACACCTTGACCATTGGCGGTCCCGCCAATGGCACGTTCAGCGGTTCGGTGGGTGGTACCGGTGGGCTGATCAAGGAAGGCACCGGCACCCAGACCCTGACCGGTAACAATACCTTCACCGGTGGCACCACCATCAATGCGGGCACGCTGGCGATTGGCGCCGGTGGCAGCCTGGCATCGAATGGTGCGGTGACATTGGCCAATGCCGGTACGGCGTTCGACATTTCTGCCGGGGGTGCGCAGAGCATCGGGTCGTTGGCTGGTGTTGCCGGCAGCACGGTTGCGCTGGGCGGCAGCACGCTGACCCTCAATGGCGTGGGCAACACCACTTTCGCCGGTGACATCACCGGCACCGGCGGGCTGGTGAAGAACGGGGCGGGCGTGCAGACCCTGATCGGCGCGAATACATTCAGCGGCGGCGTGGCGCTCAATGCCGGTGGCCTGACGCTGGGCAATGGTGGTGCGCTGGGTACCGGTACGCTGACGGTGGGCGGCAACGCCATGCTGGATGGCACCACTGCGTTGACCGTGGGCAACAACGTGCAGCTGGCCAGCGGCACGCTGACCCTGGCGGGCAGCAACGCGCTCGCGCTGAATGGTGTGATCAGTGGTGCGGGTGGTCTGCTCAAGGATGGCGCCGCGACCGTCACTCTCGGCGGTGCCAGCAGCTATGCCGGTGACACCACGATCAACAGTGGCGTCCTGGCAGTGGGTGCCGGTGGCACCCTGTCGGGTGCGAGCACGGTCAATCTGACCGGTGCCGGCACGCTGGACATCAGCGCCGGTGGCAATCAGAGCATCGGTGGCCTGGCCGGCGTGACCGGCTCCAGCGTCGTGCTGGGTGGCGCAACCCTCACCACCGGCGGCAACAACGGCAGCACCGCCTTCGCTGGCGTGTTGAGTGGCAGCGGTGGCCTGGTGCAGAGTGGCACCGGCACGCTGACCCTGAGCGGCGACAACGTCTATACCGGTGGCACCACCATCAACGGTGGCAGCACGCTGCAGCTCGGCAACGGTGGCAGCACCGGTTCGGTGCTGGGCGACATCACCAACAACGGCAGCCTGGTCTACAACCTGGGCAGCACCGCAACCGTGGGCGGCGTGGTCAGTGGCAGCGGTGGCCTGACCCAGGCTGGCAGCGGCACGCTGGTGCTGACCGGCAACAACACCTACACCGGCGGTACCAGCATCAATGCCGGGGGCACGCTGCAGGTCGGCAACGGCGGTGCGACCGGCGCGATCGTCGGCGACATCACCAACAACGGCGCGCTGGTGTCCAACGTGGCGGGCAACACCACGCTGGGCGGCACCATCAGCGGCAGCGGCGGCCTGACCCAGGCCGGTGCCGGCACGCTGGTGCTGACCGGCAACAACACCTATACCGGCGGCACCACCATCAATGCCGGTGGCGCGCTGCAGGTCGGCAATGGCGGTGCGACCGGTGCGATCACCGGTAATGTCGCCAACAACGGCAGCCTGGTGTTCGACGTGGCGGGCAACACCACGGTCGGCGGCGCGATCAGTGGCAGCGGTGGCCTGACCCAGGCCGGTGCCGGCGTGCTGACGCTGGTCGGCAACAACACCTACACCGGCGGCACCACCATCAATACCGGTGGCACGCTGCAGGTGGGCAATGGTGGAGCGACCGGTTCGATCGCTGGCGACATCACCAACAATGGTTCGCTGATCTCCAACGTCGCGGGCAACACCCTGCTGGGCGGCACCATCAGTGGTACGGGTGGCCTGACCCAGGCGGGCAGTGGCACGCTGGTGCTGACCGGCACCAACACCTACACCGGCGGCACCACCATCAACACCGGCGGCACGCTGCAGCTGGGCAACGGTGGTGCGACCGGCTCGATCGTCGGCGACGTCATCAACAACGGCACGCTGGTGTCCAACGTCGCGGGCAACACCACGCTGGGCGGCACCATCAGCGGCAGCGGTGGCCTGACCCAGGCCGGCAGTGGCACGCTGACCGTGACCGGCAACAACACCTACACCGGCCCGACCACCATCAATACCGGTGGCACCCTGCAGGTGGGCAATGGTGGCGCCACCGGTTCGATCGGCGGCAGTGTCACCAACAACGGCAGCCTGGTGTTCAACGTGGGCGGCAACACCACCGTCGGCGGCGCCATCAGCGGCAGCGGTGGCCTGACCCAGGCCGGCAGCGGCACGCTGATCCTGGGCGGCAACAACACCTATACCGGCGGTACCACCATCAACACCGGTGGCACGCTGCAGGTCGGCAACGGCGGTGCGGGCGGGTCGATTGCCGGCAACGTCAGCAACAACGGCAGCCTGGTGTTCAACGTCGGTGGCAACACCACCGTCGGTGGCACCATCAGCGGCAGCGGTGGCTTGACCCAGGCCGGCGCTGGCACCATCACCCTGACCGGCAACAACACCTACACCGGCGGCACCACCATCAATGCCGGTGGCACGGTGCAGGTCGGCAACGGCGGGGCCAGCGGTTCGGTCACCGGCAACATCACCAACAATGGTGGCCTGATCATCAACACTGGTGGCACCACCACGCTGGGCGGCACCATCAGCGGTGGCGGCAGCATCGTGCAGGCTGGCCCGGGCGGGCTGAATCTCGGCGGCAACAGCGGTGGTTTCAGCGGCACCGGCCAGGTCACCGGCGGTGGCCTGAATGTCACCGGCAACATCGGCGGCCAGTGGACCATCGGCAGCGGCACCACGCTGTCCGGCACCGGCACCATCGGGGGTACCGGCGGTGGCGTGACGGTATCCAGCGGCGGCGTGCTCTCGCCGGGCAATGGCCCGGGCAATGGCAGCGGTGCGGGCAACGGCACCGGCACGATCACGGTGGGTGGCAACCTGACCTTGTCGCCGGGCAGCACGCTGGGCATCGATCTGGGTGCCACCGGCAGTGACACGGTGCAGGTGGGTGGCAGTGCCAACGTGGGTGGCAGCAGCGTGCAGGTGAATACCATCTCGCCGAGCACCAGCTATCAACAAGGCCAGCAGTACACCGTGGTCAATGCGGGTGGTGGCGTGAGCGGGCAGTTCGCTTCGGCCAAGACGCCGTCGGCCTTCCTGACCATCACCCCGATCTACACGGCGAACACGGCCAATCTGCAGATCGATGTGGCGCAGACCGCAGCCTTCACCACGGCGGCGAAGACGCGCAACCAGTACAACACCGCCGCAGCACTGGACAGCCTGCCGCAGAGTGGCTCGGCACTGGGGCTGTACAACACGGTGTTGATCTATGACGCCGCCACCGCGCGCAGCGCATTCGACCAGCTGTCCGGTGAAGTGCATGCCGCCAGCCGCGCTGTGCTGCTGTATGACAACTATCTGGAAGAAGGCATCCGCCAGCGCCTGGGCAGTGAGCTGCCGACCGTGCGTGGCGAGCGCGCGTCGGCCTGGCTGGCCGGCAGCGGCAAGGTGTTCAAGCAGGATGGTGATGGCAACGGCGATGACATCCGCTCCAACCGCAATGCGCTGATGGCCGGCGTGGACTGGCAGCTCGGGGAGCACGTGGTGCTGGGTGCAGCGGCCGGCAACGAACGGCTGGATACGCGCCTATACGATCGCAGCTCGCGGGCCCGCCTGCGTGGCAACACCTTCGGCCTGTATGCGCAGGGCCAGTGGAACAACGGCTTTGCGGTCGGTGGCAGCGTGTCGCGCGGCGACTACCGCACGCGCACCACGCGTGAGGTGCCGCTGCTGGGCCAGACCCTGTACAGCCGCCAGGATTCGGATGTGACCATTGCCCAGGTGGAAGGCAGCTGGACCTGGAGCCACGGCAGGACCCAGCTGCAGCCGTACGTGCAGTTCACCAAGCACTGGGTCGACAGCGATCGTGCGGTGGAACAGGGCGGCAGTGCTGCGCTGGAGCTGGAAGGCGGCAAGGACACGCTCAATGTCAGCACCGTGGGCGTGCGTGGGCGCTGGGACGTGGGCAGTGGCGAGCGCTTCCCGGCGCAGCTGACGGTCGGCCTCGGCTGGCAGCATGCATCGGGCGACACCGACGTGGCCAGCCGCAACCGCTTCGCGGCCGGCGGCAATGCGTTCGATGTGTACAGCGCGGTGATGGCACGCAACGCGCTGGTCAGCCAGCTGGGCGTGGCGGTCGGCCTGGGCCGCAACAGCCAGCTGTCGATGTTCGTGCAGGGCCAGCACGGCGACGGTCGCCGCGACGTCGGCGGGCAGATCAACCTGCGCGTGGGTTTCTGAGGGGAGTGGGCCAGCGGTAGATCCACGCTCCGCGTGGATGGCACCGGGGCGGGAGCGCTAGAGCTCCCGCTCCATTTCCACAGCGTCGATCCCGGCGCCGTGGCCATCGGGCACCACACGTGTCACCCGGAAGCCCAGGCCGGCGTAGAAGCCCTGGGTGTGCTGGCTGGTGCTGAGCGTGATGCGATTGATCGAGGGATCCGCTTCGGCCTGGCGCAGGCGCGCCAGCGCCAGTTCGCGGCCCAGTCCATGCCGGTGCAGCGCGCGCTGCACCATGCCCCAACAGAAACCGGCACTGCCATCGCCGCGGCGCGACAGGCCGCCACAGGCCACGATGCTGCCATCGCGTTCGATTACCTGGAATGCACAGCCCATTGCCTGCTCACGCAGGAAGCGTTCGAAGTCGCTCCGCTCTTCCGGTGCGAAGTAGGTGGGCACGTTGCTGTCGAAGATCGACAGGCAGGCGGTCATGTCGCTGCAGCAGTAGGGGCGGGGTGTCATGAAGGAACGTCATGGTTGTGGGCACATTGTGCGCGAGGTCCGTGCCATTGATGTCTGAACATGGCGAGCCCGGAAACCGGTTCGGGCGCAGACTGCAGGTCCCCGTCATCAGGAGGTTCCATGTCCAACGCTCACGCCAGTTTCGTACAACTCCACCAAGGTGCCAATTTTTACGTGCTGCCCAACGTATGGGATGCCGGTGGCGCCCGCCTGGTCCAGCAGCAGGGGGCCCGCGCGGTGGGAACATCGAGTGCTGCGATGGCGTGGTCCTGCGGTTATGCCGATGGCGGTGCGCTGCCTGATACCGCGCTGCTGCAGCGGGTGTCCGAAATCGCTCGTGTGATCTCGTTGCCGGTCACGGTCGATATCGAGGACGGCTACAGCGATGTTCCCGATGCGGTCGCTGCGCGGGTGCTGCGCCTGGTGGAGGCGGGTGCGGTCGGGATCAACATCGAAGACGGCGCCGGCAGTCCTGCGGCGCTGGTGGACAAGATCACTGCCATCCGCTCGGCGCTTGGCGGGCGATCGCTGTTCATCAATGCACGCACCGATGTGTATCTGCGCAGCCTGGCCGAAGGTGATGAGGCCGTCAGGATGAGCATCGATCGGCTGCAGGCCTATGCACGTGCTGGTGCCGACGGCGGCTTTGTGCCGGGGCTGCGTGCGCTGGACGAGGCTGCTGCGGTTGCCAGCGCCGTGCCGCTGCCCCTCAACCTCATGTGGCTGCCTGGAATTGCGTCGCCTGCTGCGCTGTCGCAGGCCGGCGTGCGGCGGCTGAGTGCAGGGCCCGCGCTGTTCATGCACGCGTGGGCGGCGATGGCTGCGGCGACCACGGATTTTCTCGGCGGCGCGATGGCGATGCCCGAGGGCGCACCGGGATATGCGGCCTTGAACCACCTGTTCAGCGAAGGGTGAGGGTGCTGGGGACGGGGGCAGCGGTAGGCTGGGGCATGGGCGGATAGTCGTTTCGACCGGGCCGAGGCATCCACGCATGGTGTGGATCTACTGATGCGGCTGGAGGAACAAGCCCCTCTGTTGAGGGGGGCCCCGACAGGGGCGGGGAGAGGGGATTGTCGGGTGCATCCATGCCCCGATCCCGGCGCGCGTTGCGCCCCGGGACCCGCCTGCGGCGGTCTGTCCGTGTATGTCGCGTATCTGGAGGAACAAGCCCCTCTGTTGAGGGGCTGCCCCGACAGGGGCGGGGAGAGGCCGGCAAAGGGAGGGGCCCAAAGGTTGCGCAGCAACGTTTGGGGCGAAGCGCGCGCAGCGCACTTCGCGTCCCGCGCCAGATAACTGAAAAAGGCCGCCCCTAAGGGCAGCCTTTTTCAGTTATCTGGCGGAGAGAGGGGGATTCGAACCCCCGAAGCGCGGTTTAGACGCTTACACACTTTCCAGGCGTGCTCCTTCAACCACTCGGACACCTCTCCGGATCCCTGCCATCGGCAAACGCCTCAGCAGGGGCGCAGATTCTAGCGGGCTGCGCGACACTTCACAAGCACCCCAGTCAGGAACCTGCGAAGGACGCGCCGGAGGCGAGGGGGCTGGACAGGCATGGCACAATGGAACATCCGATGGAAAACGGTGGCCTGATGTCCTATCTCGTCCTTGCCCGCAAGTGGCGTCCGAAGCGTTTTGCCGAGCTGGTGGGCCAGGAACACGTGGTCCGTGCGCTCAGCAACGCGCTGGACAGCGGCCGGGTCCACCATGCGTTCCTGTTCACCGGTACCCGCGGCGTGGGCAAGACCACGATCGCGCGCATCTTCGCCAAGTCGCTCAACTGCGAGCAGGGCACCAGCGCAGACCCATGCGGCCAGTGCGCGGCCTGCCTGGACATCGACGCCGGCCGCTACATCGACCTGCTGGAAATCGACGCCGCGTCCAACACCGGCGTGGATGACGTGCGCGAGGTGATCGAGAACGCGCAGTACATGCCCTCGCGTGGCAAATACAAGGTCTACCTGATCGACGAAGTGCACATGCTGTCCAAGGCGGCGTTCAACGCGCTGCTGAAGACGCTGGAAGAGCCGCCGGAGCACGTGAAGTTCCTGCTGGCCACCACCGACCCGCAGAAGCTGCCGGTCACCGTGCTCAGCCGCTGCCTGCAGTTCAACCTCAAGCGCCTGGACGAGGATCAGATCCAGGGCCAGATGACCCGCATTCTGGCGGCTGAGGAAATCGAGGCCGACGGCAGCGCCCTCGTGCAGCTGGCCAAGGCCGCCGATGGCAGCCTGCGCGACGGCCTGTCGCTGCTGGACCAGGCGATTGCCTATGCCGGCGGCGCGCTGCGCGAGGATGTGGTGCGCACCATGCTGGGCACCGTCGACCGTACCCAGGTGGCGGCAATGCTCGACGCACTGGCCGAGGGCGATGGCCCGCGCCTGTTGCAGGTGGTGGCCGCGCTGGCCGAGTTCTCGCCGGACTGGAGTGGCGTGCTGGAAGCATTGGCCGAAGGCCTGCACCGCATCCAGGTGCAGCAGCTGGTGCCGGGCGCTGCGGCTGCCGCCGAAGGCCTGGACGCCACGGTGTTCGCCGAGCGCCTGCGTCCGGAGGTGGTCCAGCTCTGGTACCAGATGGCCTTGAACGGCCGTCGTGACCTGCCGCTGGCGCCGAGTCCGCGCGCCGGCTTCGAAATGGCCGTGCTGCGGATGCTGGCGTTCCGCCCGGCCGCGGCGGTGCCGTCGGTGCCGAAGACAGTTGAAAGTGCGGCCGGCGGTACACCGGGTGGCAACACGGCCGGTGGTGGCGTTGGCAGCCAGGAGGCATCGTCCGCGCCTGCCGCCGCTGCTGCTTCGGCCAGTCCGGTCGCCGTCGCAGTGCCCGTGCAGGCCGCACCACGCGAGCCTGAACCCGAACCTGAGCCGGCCCCGCAACCGGAGCCGGATCCGACGCCGGAACCCGAGCCGGTTCCAGTGCAGGAACCCGAATCGCCGCCGCCGGTGAAGGCCGCCGCGGAGGCTCCAACGCCGACGCCGGCCACAGATGCAGCGGCGACCGACGACCTGCCGCCGTGGGCCACCGACGAAGCCGAGGCCCGTGACGAGGCGCTGGCCGCCGAACTGGCGGGTCCGGATGCGGCGATGGTCGCGCCCTGGCATGAGCCACCGGCCCCGGTGCCAGCACCGGTCGAAGCGAAGCCTGCCGAGCTGGAGCGCCCGTTCCGTGCCGAGGGCATCGCCATCGCGCCGGCCGAGCCCGCTGCGGTGCGTGATCCCGCGCCGCAGGACGGTGTCAGCGAACTGGCCAGCGCCGAGGACTGGCTGGACCTGGTCGCCAACAGTGGCCTGAGCGGCCCGTCGCGGCAGTTGGCCGCCAACGCCGCCTTCATCAGTTGCCAGCGCGGGACCTTGAAACTGGGCCTTTCGC
This sequence comes from Stenotrophomonas sp. 1L-E-5-B-C3, assembly GCF_057292075.1. Taxonomy (NCBI): domain Bacteria; kingdom Pseudomonadati; phylum Pseudomonadota; class Gammaproteobacteria; order Lysobacterales; family Lysobacteraceae; genus Stenotrophomonas; species Stenotrophomonas sp. 1L-E-5-B-C3. The sequence goes on along the minus strand of NZ_JBXAWS010000015.1, from coordinate 107,410 downwards.
CCGGATTTGAATACCTGCGCTCGGAGCGCGCGCTGGCTGCGCTGGGCGAAATGCTGGAGAAGGCCCTCGGCCAGGCGCCGAAGATCGTGGTCGAGACCGTGGAAACCGAACACGTTCCGGCCGAGACCCTGCATCAGCGTGCCGATCGCCAGCGTGGCGAACGGCAGCAGGTGGCAGAGGCTGTTTTCATGGACGATCCGGAAGTGCAGGTGCTGATCCAACAGCACGGTGCCCGGGTTGTTTCCGATTCCATCCGTTCTTTTGACGAGTAAGACACTATGCGCGGCAACATCGCCCAACTGATGCAGCAGGCCCAGAAGATGCAGGAAAACCTGCAGAAGGCCCAGGAAGAAATCGCCAAGATCGAAGTGACCGGCAGCGCCGGTGGCGGCATGGTCAGCGTGACCCTGACCGGCGCCAAGGAATGCCGCAAGGTACGCATCGACCCGTCGCTGGCCAGCGACCCGGAGATGCTGGAAGACCTGATCGCTGCCGCATTCAACGATGCCTCGAACAAGATCGATGCCGAGTCGAAGTCGAAGATGGGCTCGGCCACCGCCGGCATGCAGCTGCCGCCGGGCATGAAGCTGCCGTTCTGATGCTTGGCGGGGCGCCTGTTGCTGCAGGCGCCCGCTGCAACCCTCAGTCGAGCATGGCTCGACTCTACACGTAGCCGTCGAGCTCGCTCGACGCCATCAAAGCATGCCGCCGTGTCCGCACCCCTGCTTGAACAATTGATCGACGCACTGCGGGTGCTGCCTGGCGTGGGCCAGAAGACCGCGCAGCGCATGGCCTACCACCTGCTCGAGCGCGAGCGCGAAGGTGGCCAGCGCCTGGCTGAAGCGCTGTCGCTGGCGGTGGAACGCATTGGCCACTGCGCGCAGTGCCGCGACTTCAGCGAAACCGAGTTGTGCCCGACCTGCGCCAACAGCAGCCGCGAACGCAGCCAGCTGTGCGTGGTCGAATCGCCGGCCGACCGCCTGGCCATCGAAAACGCCACCGGTTTCCGCGGTGTCTACTTCGTGCTGCAGGGGCGGCTGTCGCCGCTCGATGGCATCGGCCCGCGCGAGCTGGGCCTGGAGCAGCTGGAGCGGCGGCTGGCCGAAGGCGAGGTGCAGGAGCTGATCATCGCCACCAGCGCCACTGTCGAGGGCGAAGCCACCGCGCACTACCTGGCGCAGCTGGCGCGCGCACGCAAGGTGCAGCCCAGCCGCCTTGCGCAGGGCCTGCCTCTCGGCGGCGAACTTGAATACGTTGATCGCGGCACGCTGTCGCACGCGTTCGGGACGCGCAGCGAATTCCGCGATTGAGCGCTGGCCGGGCATCGTCCGGCGCGGCCGGCCTACAATGCGGGAGACATCCCCGCCGAGGCCGACCATGAGCAACGAAACCCTCTTCAGCAAGATCATCCGTCGCGAGATCCCGGCCACCATCGTCTACGAGGATGACGAGGTGCTGGGCTTCAAGGACATCGCACCGCAGGCGCCGGTGCACGTGCTGTTCATTCCGAAGAACGAAATCATTCCGACCCTGGACGATCTGCAGCCGTCGCAGGCGCACCTGATCGGCAAACTGGCACTGGCCGCTGCCGAGTACGCGCGCCGCGAGGGTTTTGCGCAGGATGGCTATCGCATCGTGATGAACTGCCGCGAGGACGCCGGGCAGACCGTGTTCCATATCCACATGCACCTGCTGGCCGGTGGGCAGCTGGGGCATTTCGGTACGCCGGGGCGTTGAGCGCACGGCATCCATGCCATGCGTGGATGAAAAAAGGCCGCCCGAGGGCGGCCTTTTCCGTCATGCCTGTACGGTGACGATCACCACCAGCCCCAGCGACCATAGCCGCCCCAGTACGGGCCATACGGGCTCGGGCCCCACGGGCCATAGGGGTAGGGCACCACATCGACCTGGCGCTGTTCCGGCCACAGGTAGATCACATCGGCCGACAGCTTCGGCAGGCGGTAGTCATAGTCGCCGATGCGGGTGTTCTGGTAGCCGTCGATCTTGCCGATGAAGGTCACGTCACGGCCGGCTTCGAACACGGCCGGGTCGTAGAAGCCGGCGCGGCAGGCGATGAAGCGGCCGTCGCTGGCGTCGGACGAGGTGGTGTTCGGGCGGCCACTGGCGTTGAGCGGGCGCGAGATCATCTGGAAGCAGGTCTCGCCCTGGCCGGGCTTGGTTTCGATGATGCGGCCGCCCCAACGGACGGGCGTGCCGACCTGCTGGGTGGCGACCGAGTCGCGCGGGGAGACCAGGCTGAACTGTCCCTGCAGCGGCTTGGGGGCCGTGGCGCAGGCCGACAGGGCCAGCGTGGCCACAGCGGTGAGGAGGAACTTGGTGTTCATGGGGAGGCTCCGGAAGTCGGGCGATGCCTGCGCAGGTCCCGCAATAATGAAGCGAGCTCGGTGCAAGTTCCAGCGTAACGCGCGTCGGCGAAACGCTGGCTGAGTGCCAGCAGTGCCGGATCGGGGCGGCGGGCATGTACCCGACGCGCCCAGTCCTGTGCGGTTTCATGCGGTTCGCGGGCCAGGCCGAGGGGGGCGTAGCGGCGACCCAGCCGGTGCCAGCCGCGCAGCAGCGGATCACGTTCGCGTTCGCCGCGGGCCAGCAGCCAGGCCATCCACGCCAGCGCCATCAACGCGGCCGTCACGAAGCCGGCTATCAGCTGTGCCGGCCCCAGGTCGTCCAGCCCAAGCGGCTTGAGCAGCTGCTGCTGGCGGCGCGCATCGAAGGACAGCACCAGGTCATTCCAGCCGCGGCGCAGCCAGTCGCCCATCTGCCCCAGTTGCAGCCAGCGCTGTTGCATCGGCGTGTCGGTGCCGGCCTGCAGGCGATCGTCGAGGGTGTCGAGAATACGTTCGGGGGCGACGGCAGCGGTCGGGTCGACCCGCACCCAGCCGCGTTGCGGCAGCCATACCTCGGCCCAGGCATGGGCGTCCATCCGCCGCAGCACCCAGTAGTCGCCGATGCGGTTGCGGGTACCTCCCGCGAAGCCGGTCACCACGCGTGCCGGAATGCCGGCATTGCGCATCAGCACCACGAAGGCCGAGCTGAAGTGCTGGCAGAAGCCGGCTTTGTAGCCGAACAGGAACTCGTCGACCGGATCACGCCCTGCCGGGGGCGTGGCCAGCGTGTAGGAGAAGTCGCGGGTGATCCATTGCAGCGCGCGGCGGACGATGGCCTCGTCGTCGGCGCCGGCCTCCTGCCGCCATTGCTGGGCCAGGGTGGCGGTGCGCGGGTTGAAGCCGCCGGGCAGCTGCAGTGCCGCACGACGCAGGTAGGGTGACAGGGTGCTGTCGAACCGTGCGGGCGGGGCCGAGTGCAGGCGCCATCGGCTCAGCGACGCCAGCGGACGCTCGCTGCTCAGGCTCATGTCCGCGTCCAGCGTGCTGCCCTCGGGGGCGCGGCTGGGCAGGTCCAGCGCCACCAGCTGGCGGCGATCGGTCGGCTCGTAGTCGATCTGGTAATCCCAGCCCTGCGCGCTGGCTTCGACCGTGGCGGCCGGCCTTCGCGCGCTGGCGCGATCGCGCGACCAGCGGCGGCCATCGAAGGCGGTCAGCACCGGGCCTCGCCAGTAGCGCTGCGCCGGTTCCGGCACCGCGCCGAAGAACTGCACGCGCAGCGCCGGGGTGTCGTCGGCCATCAGGTCCAGCCACTGGTCGGGCTCCATGCTGTCGGACAGCCCCGGCGTGCCCACCGCGCGTTCGGGAACACCCCACAGCGGCGTGGCCAGGCGCGGGAACAGCCAGAAGCTGGCCAGAGCCAGCGGCAGGCCGATCGCCAGCAGGCGGCCGACACTGCGCAGCTGTCCGCGCAACGGCAGGCGGCCGGCACGGCCCTCATCATGTGCCAGGCGTTGCAGCGCAAGCAGCGTGCCGACACCGGCGAGCGCGGCCAGGGTTGTGGTCAGTGGTCCCTGGTCGAGCAGGAATGCGGCGAACGGAGCAAACAGCGCAAAGCCGAGCAGGCTGCGCGCGTCGCGCAGGCTGCGCAGTTCGCTGGATTTGATCGCCAGCATCGCCGCCAGCAGAGCGCAGCCGGTATCGCGACCGGGGCGCACCATGCCCATCTGCCAGACAATGGCGGCGAGCATGCCCAGCACCAGCAGCAGGCGCACCGGCATCGGCAGCACGCGTCGCCAGGACAGCGCAGCGGTCAACATCGCAGCGATCGCGATCACTACCGCCAGCAGCGGTGGCAACTGCAGCAGCAGTGGCAGCAGGGCCAGCGCCGCACAGGCCAACGTCCAGGCACGCGTGCTGCGGTCCAGTTGATCGAGGGGATCAGCCATGGGGCATCAGCGCCAGCGCGCGCAGGCACAGGTGGTGATGGTTGGCACCCTGGCCGGGGCCGAACGGTGGATGCGCCGGCAGCAGCAGGGTGTAGCGTCGCCCCTCGCGTTCGGCCATGCCGACCCAGCGCGCCAGCCGCGCGATGCGTGCTTCGTGGTCCAGCGGTGCCAGCATGCGCCAATCCAGCACCACTTCGATGCCGATCGGCTTTTCATACTCGCGCACCAGCAGGCTGTCGCGGCGCGCGGAGTGCTTCCAGGAAATGCTGCGTGGCGCGTCGCCGGCGCGGTAGGGGCGCAGCTGATGCAGTTCCTCGCCACTGGCATGGGCACGCGTGTGCAGGGGGTCGTTGCCACTCTCCGGAAGTGCAGGTGCGGTTGTCTCGGCCAGTGGATAGACCAGCAGCGGTTGTTCCGGCCACACCCACGACCACGCCCGCACCAGTCCCAGTGGCTGGGTGGTGGACAGGCGGATGCGCGGCAGCTCCAGCCAGCCGCGGCGTTCGCTCGGTACCTCCAGTTCCACCTCACCGCGACCGTGTGCCGGCAGTGAGGTCCAGGCTTCGCTGTCGCCCAGCTGCAGGTGCAGGCCATGGCGCGCGCGCGGATCGCGCAGCGACAGGTCCACGCGCAGGCGCAACGGTTGCCCGGCCGGTACCGGCTCGGCGGCGATCGCATCGATCTGCACGCCGGACAGCTGCAGGTGAGCGGCGATGGCGCTGGCGATCGCGGCGGCCGCCAGCAGCAGGGCCAGCAGCAGCGCCGGGTTGTTGTTGTAGTTCAGAGCGCCCAGCAGCATCGCCGCCAACAGAGTGGCGACGAACAGGCCGAAGCGGGTCGGCAGCACGTAGATGCGATGACGGTCCAGTCGCTGCGGCAAGGCTTCGGGCCTGCGTGGCCGAGCCAGCAGCTGCATGCGTGCCCAGCGTGTGGTCACGCTCAGTCCACCGCGACGGTCTGCAGGATCGCACGCGCCAGTGCCGGCCCCGAGCTGGATTCCGCCTCCGCCACCAGCCGGTGGCCGGCCACTGCCACGAACAGGGTCTGCACGTCTTCGGGCACTACATGGCCGCGGCCCAGCAGCAGCGCATGTGCCTTGGCCGCACGCAGCAGGGCCAGGCCTGCACGCGGTGACAGGCCGACGCGCACGCCGGCGTGCTGGCGGCTGCGGGTCAGCAGCGCCTGCACGTAGTCGATGAGTGCGTCGCTGGCATGCACCTGGCCAACCGCATCGCGCAGTTCACGCACCTGGGTATCGTCCAGCTTCGGTACCGCGCGTGCGATCAGGTCGCGGCGATCACTGCCACGCAGCAGCTCGCGTTCGGCCTGGGCACTGGGGTAGCCCATCGCCAGCCGCAGCAGGAAGCGATCCAGCTGCGAATCCGGCAGCGGGAAGGTGCCGGACAGGTCCACCGGATTCTGCGTGGCGATCACGAAGAACGGATCGGGCAGCGGATGGGTCTGTCCATCCAGGGTGACCTGTTGCTCGGCCATTGCCTCCAGCAGTGCGCTCTGCGTGCGCGGTGGTGCGCGGTTGATCTCGTCGGCCAGCAGTACGTGGGTGAACACCGGGCCGGGATGGAACTGGAACTGGCGACTGCCCGCTTCATACACCGAGACGCCCAGTACATCGGCGGGCAACAGGTCGGAGGTGAACTGCACGCGCTGGAAGCTGAGGCCGAGGCTGCTGGCCAGTGCATGTGCCAGCGTGGTCTTGCCCAGGCCGGGCAGATCCTCGATCAGCAGGTGCCCAGCGGACAGCAGCGCGACGAAAGCCAGCCTGACTTCCGGCACCTTGCCCAGCACCAGTGCGTTCACCTGATCCTGTGCCTCCCGCAGGGCCTGTCGCAATTGATCGGTTAGCATGCTGGGGTTGGGGGACGAAGCTGGCATGATCGTCTCAGTTCTGGAATCCACTTGATTATCCATAGAGCGATGCAAGGCGAACAGCGCGCACGAACGATATTTCTCTGGTTATGGACGCTGGTCACAGCGGCCAAGCTGGTGGTGGCCGCGCGCCTGCCACTGTTTGTCGATGAGGCGTTCTACTGGCAGGAAGGCCAGCATCTGGCGGCTGCCTATTCCGATCTGCCCGGGTTGACCGCATGGCTGGCACGGCTCGGCGTGGAGATCGGCGGCCACCACGTCCTGGCGCTGCGCCTGCCGTTCCTGGCCATGGGTGCATTGCTGCCGCTGCTGGTGGCGCGCATCGCCACGCGCTGGTTCGGCAACGTGGCCGGATGGCAGGCCGGCAGCCTGACACTGTTGATGCCGTTGTCGGCCACGCTGGGGCTGCTGGCGGTGCCGGACGTGCCGATGGCACTGGCGGCGTTGATCTGCCTGCACGCCGGCGCGCGCCTGCTGCACAGCGTCGATGCGTCTTCGGCGATGAAGCTGGCGCTGGGCCTGATGATCGGTGCGCTCAGCCACTACCGCTTCATCGGCGTCATCGGTGTTGGCTTCATTGCGTTGCTGGCGTTGCCGCAGGGGCGGCGCATGCTGGCTGATCCACGCGTATGGGTGGCGCTCGCAGTGGGCGTGCTGGCCTGGCTGCCGCTGCTGGCGTGGAATGCGGACAATCACGATGCCGGCCTGAAGTTCCAGGTGGTCGAGCGCCATCCCTGGACTTTCGAATGGGCTGGGCTGTGGTTCCTGCTGATCCAGCCGATGCTGGTCACGCCGATCCTGTGCATCGCGATGTGGAAGGTGGCGTTGGCGGGCACCCGCAGTGGTGGCGGCGCGCGGGTGCAGTGGCGTTACTTCGGCCTGGTCGGTGGTGTTTCAACGCTTGGCATCTTCCTGCTGGGGTTCTTCACCGACGTCGAGCGGATCAGCTTCCACTGGCCGTTGCCGGGCTATCTGGCGCTGCTGGTGGCGGTGCCGGTGGTGCTCAACGGCTGGCCGCGCTGGCTGCGCCGTACCGGCTGGTGGCTGGCCGGCACCGGCATGGTGCTGGCATTCGGCTATTACCTGATGGCATCCACGCCTTCGCTGCGTGAGCAGCTGGCGGGCAGCAAGTACTACCCGCGCAACTTCGCCGGCTGGCAGTCGCTGGCGGTGGCGGTGCGCGATGAGCTGCAGCAGATGCCGGCCGGCACGCGCGTGCTGGCCGGCAACTTCAAGGTCGGGGCCGAATTGGGCTTCCAGCTGGGCAATGGTGATATCGAGGTGCTGCCGCATCCGCTCAACGACAAGCATGGCCGTACCGCGCAGCTGGCGCAGTGGGGGTTGCTGCACGAGGGCGAGCGTGCGGCGCCGATGCTGTTGGTGCTGTCGCCCAGTGACCAGCGTTACCGCGATCTGCTGGCGCGCTATCACGCCATCTGTGAACAGGTCGGGCCGTTGCCCGCGCCGCGGGTGGTCAGCAGCGACCATGGGTTCCAGCGTTTCCTGCTGTTCCGCCTGCCGGCACAGCGGGCGGCGGGTCCGTGCGTGACCCCGGCGATGGCGTGGCTGGATGCGCCATCCAACGGTGAAAAGGTTTCGGGCACGCTTGCCGTCAAGGGCTGGGCGTTCAAGGATGGCGTCGGCCTGGCGCGTGTCGAGGTGCTGGTCGATGGCCGCTCTATCGGTGACGCGCAGTACGGGCGTGTGTTCGACGTGCGCCACACCTGGCCGGACAGCACCGACCCGCGGCATCCGGCGGTGGGCTTCGATGCGTCGCTGGATACCGCCACTCTGGCACCGGGCCGGCATTGGCTGGGCCTGCGCCTGCATGGCAACGATGGCAGCGTGGAAGAGTGGCAGGAGCAGCCGTTCGAAGTTCGTTGAGTCCTGCTTTTGTAGGGTCGAGCCATGCTCGACTGCTTCTGCTCCATAGGGCAGGTGGCCAGGGAAAAGCAGCCGAGCATGGGCTCGGCTCTACAGGTTGGCGGAAGCCCTCAGGGCACCGCGTATCCCGCCTTGCGCAGCAGCCCGCACAGCGCGATCAGCGGCAGTCCGACCAGTGCTGTCGGGTCGCGGTTGTCGATGGCCTCGAACAGGCTGATGCCCAGGCCCTCGCACTTGAAACTGCCGGCACAGTCCAGTGGCTGTTCTGCGGCCACGTAGCGGGCGATCTCGTCCTCGCCCAGCGCGCGGAAACGCACTTCGGTCAGGTCGATCGCCGTGAAGGATTCTCCGTTACCTGTGAGACTGATGGCGGTATGGAAGCGCACGGTGTGCCCGGACATCGCCTTCAGCTGCGCGCGGGCCGCCTCGACCGTGCCGGGCTTGCCCAGCGGCTGGCCGTTCAGGTCGGCCACCTGGTCGGAGCCGATCACCCAGGCGTCGGGATGACGGGCAGCCACCTCGGCGGCCTTGGCGGCTGCCAGGCGCGTGGCCAGGGCCAGCGGGGCCTCGCCGTCCAGCGGGGTTTCATCCACGTCCGGGCGTGTGCAGTCGAAGGGCAGGCCCAGCCGTTGCAGCAGTTCACGGCGGTAGCGGGAGGTGGAGGCCAGGATCAGCGGCATGCGACAATACCGGGGCAGGGCGCGGCAGTCTGGCCCGTCCGCGACGCCAGCGGCAAGTCCTGTATGGCGGGCATTTGACAGCCGCCGCCCCGATCCTTAGTATTCAGCGGCTTATGTCCGCGAACGTGCCCGAAACGCTGGATGCCTGGCGGATGGTTGTAGCGCGAAGGCGCTTCGACGGTCAGGTCTCCCTGGCTGAATTGACCCGCCTGCAGGGGTTGGTCGCCGATACCGACGGTGAGTGTGTCTACTCGCTTGAATTCGGTCGCGACGACATCTTGCGGGTATCCTATGTGGAACTGACCATCGACACCGCGTTGCCGCTGACCTGTCAGCGCAGCATGCAGCGATTCCTGTTGCCGGTGAAGGTGACCCAGAGGCTTGGCCTGATCCGCGACGAGGACGAGGAATCGTCCCTGCCGGAGGAATACGAGGCGTTGCTGGTGCCGGAAGATGGCCAGCTGCGTCCCCTGGACCTGGTCGAAGACGAGTTGGTGCTGGCGGTGCCGGTGGTACCGCTGTCGCCCGACGGTGAAGCAGTCGACAAGGACTGGGCACCGAGCGAAGAAGAAACAAAGAAGGCCAACCCGTTTGCGGCGTTGGCGGCCTTGAAGAAACAATAGCAGCCGGATTGTCGTCGGCGGCTGCGGCGAAAGCGAAAGTGTGCTGGGCGCTGGCGTCCTGCGCGACGATACGACGAAGCAAAAACGAACCGAGTTTGGAGCAATCCCATGGCTGTCCAGAAATCCCGTGTCACCCCGTCCCGCCGCGGTATGCGCCGTGCGCATGACGCCCTGAGCGCCAAGCAGCTGTCGACCGACCCGACCACCGGCGAAGTGCATCTGCGTCACCACATCACTGCCGATGGTTTCTACCGCGGCAAGAAGGTCATCCAGACCAAGACCTCGGCCGTCGAAGAAGATTGATGTGCCGGGAAGGCCGCTGCCTCAGGGCAGCGGCCTTTGCCTTCTTTCCCGGGCTTGCCGGTGATCGGCGGCCTGCGCAACAGGAAACATGATGAGCAAGCGGATCTATTCGAGGATCGCGGGCACCGGTAGCTATTTGCCGGAAAAAGTCCTGACCAACGCCGACCTGGAAAAAATGGTCGAAACCTCGGATGAGTGGATCCAGTCGCGCACCGGCATTCGTGAACGGCACATCGCGGCCGAAGGCGAAACCACCAGCGATCTCGGCTACAACGCCGCGCTGCGCGCACTTGAAGCGGCCGGCATCGACGCTTCGCAGCTCGACATGATCGTGGTCGGTACGACCACCCCTGACCTTATTTTCCCGTCCACCGCGTGCCTGATCCAGGCCAAGCTCGGTGTGGCCGGATGCCCCGCCTTCGACGTCAACGCGGCCTGTTCGGGTTTCGTGTTCGCGCTGGGCGTGGCCGACAAATTCATCCGTTCCGGCGACTGCCGGTACGTGCTGGTGATCGGCGCCGAAACGCTGACCCGCATGGTTGACTGGAACGATCGCACCACCTGCGTGCTGTTCGGTGATGGTGCCGGCGCCGTCGTGCTCAAGGCCGACGAAGAGACCGGCATCCTCAGCACCCACCTGCATTCCGATGGCAGCAAGAAGGAGCTGTTGTGGAACCCGGTGGGTGTCTCGACCGGTTTCAAGGGCGGCGCCAACGGTGGTGGCACTATCAACATGAAGGGCAACGATGTGTTCAAGTACGCCGTCAAGGCGCTGGACTCGGTCGTGGACGAGACCTTGGCTGCGAACGGCCTGGACAAGTCCGACCTGGATTGGCTGATTCCGCACCAGGCCAACCTACGCATCATCGAAGCCACGGCCAAGCGCCTGGACATGTCGATGGAACAGGTCGTGGTCACGGTTGATCAGCACGGCAACACCTCGTCCGGCTCGGTGCCGCTGGCGCTGGACGCTGCAGTGCGATCGGGCAAGGTCGAGCGCGGCCAGCTGCTGTTGCTGGAAGCCTTCGGCGGCGGCTTCACCTGGGGTTCGGCCCTGCTGCGCTATTGATAGTGCAAGTTACGACAACGTGAAGTCTGTCGTTACGGCCCCTCTGGGGCCGTAACGCGTTTAAGGAGGACCTGTCATGGTTGAGCCCATCGTCATCGAAGGGCAACGTGCCTGGCTGAAGCAGTACGGCAAGGGAAGCCGGGCGCTGGCCCTGGGCCTGCTCAATTTTGTTGCCCGCCGTTTCCATCTCGATGCCCTGCGCCCGCCACCGCATCGCGGCGGTGACGCTGCACGCGAAACCGAAGCCCGTCGCCTGGCTGAACTGCAGGCGCAGGGGGTGAACGTGCCCGATGTGCTGGGTACCGGTCATGCCGCGCTGGTGATCGGCGACAACGGCAGTTCGTTCAATACCTGCCTGCGCGAAGCCGACGAGGCCGGTCGCGACCGGTTGGTGATGGCAGCGATGCTGGCCATCGCCGAAGCGCATGCGCGTGGCGCCTATTTCGGCCAGCCGCTGCCGCGCAATCTCACCTGGGACGGCCAGAAAGTAGGCTTCATCGACTTCGAGGAAGATCCGCTGGAAGTGATGGACCTGGCTGAAGCGCAGGCCCGCGACTGGCTGATGTTCGGCTACGGCGTCGCCAAGTACTACGCCGACCGCCCCGAGCACCTGCAGGCGATGATGGCCGAGGCGATGGGCGATGTTCAGGCACCGGTGCGCGAGCATGTGCATGCGGTCAGTGGCCGCCTTCGCAATCTGGCCCGGGTCTGCATGAAGCTGGGCCGTTCAGCGCGCGCGCTGGCGCATTCGATCTTCATCGCCCATGGCGCCAGTACCGCCGGCGTGCTGATGCTGGTCGGCCTGTGCGTGGATTTCCTCGCCGACGGTGATCTGGACGTCCTGCAGCTGTTCTGCTGATCATCGGCTGGAGTCAGATCCCTTTTCCCATCGAAAAGGGATCTGCCCCCGGATCTCCAGCGCCCTGCGACCCCCATTGACCATACGCGTGCATACGCGCACGTACAGACGACACGGCATGTTCCCCCTTATCATGGCCCGCTTCGATTGCAACAAGCGGATGACCGCGTGACCGTATCCACCCTCGCTTTTGTCTTCCCCGGCCAGGGCTCGCAGTCTGTGGGCATGCTGGCCGAGCTGGCCGAACTGCACCCGCAGGTGCGTGAAGCCTTCACCGAGGCATCCGATGGTGCCGGCGTCGACCTGTGGGCGCTGTCCCAGGGCGGCCCGGAGGAAATGCTCAACCGTACCGAATACACCCAGCCGGCCCTGCTGGCCGCAAGCATCGGCGTGTGGCGCGTCTGGAATGCCGTGGGCGGTCCGCGCCCGTCGGTGCTGGCCGGTCACAGCCTGGGCGAGTACAGCGCGCTTGTCGCCGCTGGCGCGCTGAGCCTGCACGACGGTGCGCACCTGGTGCGCCTGCGCGGCCAGCTGATGCAGGAAGCCGCGCCGGCGGGCGTCGGTGCCATGGCCGCCGTGCTCGGCGCCGAGGACCAGCTGGTGCTGGACGTCTGTGCCGAAGCTGCGGGCAGCCAGGTGGTAGTGCCGGCCAACTTCAATTCACCCGGCCAGATCGTGATCGGCGGCGACGCCGATGCGGTCGACCGTGCGCTGGCGCTGCTGGCCGAGAAGGGCGTGCGCAAGGCGGTCAAGCTGGCGGTCAGCGTGCCGTCGCATACGCCGCTGATGCGTGAAGCCGCCAACCGCCTGGCCGAAGTGATGGCCGGCCTGTCCTGGCAGGCACCGCAGCTGCCGGTGGTGCAGAACGTCGATGCCAAGGTCCATGACGGTATCGACGCGATCCGCACCGCGCTGGTGCAGCAGTTGTACCAGCCGGTGCAGTGGACCGGGTGCGTGCAGGCGCTGGCTGGCCGCGGCGTCACCCGGATCGCCGAATGCGGCCCCGGCAAGGTGCTGACTGGCCTGGTCAAGCGCATCGACAAGGCCATTGACGGCCGCTCGCTGGCCACTCCGGGCGACTTCGAAGGCGCCCACGAGGCGTGGTCGGCCTGATTGCCCCTGTTCCTGCCGACCGTGCCGGTCGCCGCTGCAAGCGGCATGGGCGCGGCGGCCGTCCCAGCCTGAGGAAAACATCATGAGCAAGCCCCTGCAGGGTGAAATCGCACTGGTCACCGGTGCCAGCCGCGGCATTGGTGCCGCCATCGCCGATCTGCTGGCCGCCCAGGGCGCCACCGTCATCGGTACCGCCACCACAGAGTCCGGCGCTGCCGCGATCGGTGAGCGCCTGGCTGCCCACGGTGGTCATGGCCGTGCCTTGAACGTGACCGACGCTGCCGCGCTGGACAGCGTGCTGGACGGCATCGCCAAGGAATTCGGCCCGATCTCGATCCTGGTCAACAATGCCGGCATCACCCGCGACAACCTGCTGATGCGCATGAAGGACGAGGACTGGGCGTCGATCATCGACACCAACCTGACCAGCGTGTTCCGCACCAGCAAGGCGGTCATGCGCGGCATGATGAAGGCACGCAAGGGCCGCATCATCAACATCGCATCGGTGGTGGGCGTGACCGGCAACGCCGGCCAGGCCAACTACGCGGCGGCCAAGGCCGGCATCATCGGCTTCAGCAAGTCGCTGGCCAAGGAAATCGGTTCGCGCGGTGTCACCGTCAATGTGGTCGCTCCCGGCTTCATCGACACCGACATGACCAAGGCGTTGCCGGAGGAAGCGCGTACCGCGCTGATCAACGACATCGCTCTCGAACGCCTGGGTTCGCCGGAGGACATCGCCCATGCGGTGGCCTTCCTGGCCGGCCCGGCTGCCGGTTACATCACCGGCGAAACCCTCCATGTGAACGGTGGCATGTACATGCCGTAAGCAAGGGGCGCAGGGATTGCGCCGCAAGTGGTTGATCTGCTGAGGTTTTTGCTGCGATGCAAGGCCGCGCTGGTTTCCACTACACTATCCCACGGCCATCGCCTTTGATGGCGACCACTTTTGAACCACAACTCCATCTGGAGCGAGATCCCATGAGCACCATCGAAGAACGCGTCAAGAAAATCGTCGTCGAACAGCTTGGCGTCAAGGAAGAAGAAGTCACCACCAGCGCATCGTTCGTCGATGACCTGGGCGCTGACTCGCTGGACACCGTCGAGCTGGTGATGGCCCTGGAAGAAGAATTCGAGTGCGAGATCCCGGACGAAGAAGCCGAGAAGATCAGCACCGTCCAGGCCGCCATCGACTACGTCAAGGCCCACGTCAAGGCCTGATGTCAGACGGCAGTGCGCGCGCGGGCTCACGCTCGCCGCGCACCGCACCCCATGGGGCCGCTGTTGCGGCCCCGTGTGTTTGAGCATCACATCGAAGCAAACCGAGTTACCCGTAGAAACCATCCGGGTCAGGAGAAACAGCAATGAAGCGTCGCGTCGTCGTAACCGGCCTGGGTATCGTCTCGCCGTTGGGCAATGATCTGGCCAGCAGCTGGGAAGGCATCACCCATGGCCGTTCGGGCATCGGTCCGCTGACCAACGTTTCTGATGCCTATCTGGATCGGTTCACCACCAAGATTGCAGGTGAAGTCAAGGGATTCGACATCACCGCCGACAACGAACTGTTCGGCAAATTCCGGGTCAGCGGCAAGGATGCCAAGAAGATGGACCCGTTCATCCATTACGGCCTCGGTGCCTCGTTCATGGCCCTGCATGATTCGGGCCTGGAGATCACCGAAGCCAATGCCGATCGCATGGGCGCCATCGTTGGCGCCGGCATCGGCGGCCTGCTCGGCATTGAAGAGCAGACCATCGAGTTCCACGAGGGCAAGAAGATCTCGCCCTTCTACGTGCCCAAGACCATCATCAACATGCTGCCGGGCCAGCTGAGCATCATCACCGGCCTGAAGGGCCCGTCGTTCTCGGCGGTGTCGGCGTGCGCGACCTCGAACCATTCGATCGGTACCGCGATGCGCATGATCCAGTACGGCGATGCCGACGTGATGGTGGTCGGTGGTGCCGAGCGCGGCTCCTCGCCGACCGCAGTGGGCGGCTTCTGCGCGATGAAGGCCATGAGCACCCGCAATGACGCTCCGGAACAGGCCTCGCGCCCGTGGGACAAGGACCGCGACGGCTTCGTGCTGGGCGACGGCGCCGGCATCCTGATCCTGGAAGAGTACGAGCACGCCAAGGCACGTGGCGCGAAGATCTACTGCGAACTGGCCGGCTTCGGCGCCAGCTCCGACGCGTACCACATGACCGCCCCGAGCGAGAACGGCGAAGGCGCCGCGCGCTGCATGGTCATGGCCATGAAGGACGCCGGCGTGACCCCGGAACAGGTCGGTTACCTCAACGCGCATGGCACCTCCACGCCGCTGGGTGACCTGGGCGAAACCATGGCGATGAAGACCGCCTTCGGCGACCACGCCTACAAGATGATGGTCAGCTCCACCAAGTCGATGACCGGCCACCTGCTGGGTGCTGCCGGCGGCGTGGAAGCGATCTTCTCGGTGATGGCGCTGCAGGACAACGTCATCCCGCCGACCATCAACCTGCAGCAGCCGGGCGAAGGCTGCGACCTGGACTACGTGCCCAACGAAGCACGCCGGGCCAAGGTCGACGTGGTGATGTCGAATGGTTTCGGCTTCGGCGGCACCAACGGCACGCTGATCTTCAAGCGCGTCTGACCGACGTTGTAGAGTCGAGCCATGCTCGACTTTACATACGAAGAAGCCGCCGCAAGGCGGCTTCCGTGCATCTGAACCCCGAACTGGCCGCCATGACCCACGCCCCGCTGATCCACCCGCTGCCGCACCCGATCGACCTGCTGGCCCTGCAGCAGCACGACCCGGCGCGCTTCCCGCTGCTGATGGAATCCACTGCCTCGGGCACCGCCCAGGGCCGCTGGAGCCTGCTGCTGGCCGCGCAGGGCGATTGCCTGCGGCTGGATGCCGATGGCCGGGTGCGTGACCAGCGCGACGTGGTGCAGGCCGGCAGCTTCCTGCAGGTGCTGGACCGTGCCTGGCAGCGCGAACGCCTGCCGCATGACGGCAGCCACAGCCTGCCGTTCCGCGGCGGTTGGGCGTTGATGCTGGATTACGAAGTGGCCAGCCAGATCGAAACCGTGCTGCCGTCGCGTGCGCGCGATGACGGTCGCCCGACCGCGCTGGCGCTGCGCTGCCCGGCGGCGGTGCTGCACGATCACCACAACGACGCCAGCTTCGTCATCGCCGAAGCCGGTGAGCATGCGCTGCTGGATGCGTTGGTGGCACTGGCCTCGGCCGTGCTGCCCGAAGCAGGGCAGGGCTGGTTGCCGCCGCAGTCGGTCGGCGAGGACGCGCCGCAGCGCTTCACCGACGGCGTGCGCCGGGTGATCGAGTACCTGCGCGCCGGCGACGTGTTCCAGGTGAACCTGTCGCGGCGCTGGAGCGCACAGTTCGCCGCGCCGGTCAGTCCCCAGGCGCTGTACGCGCAGCTGCGCCGCGCCAACCCGGCCCCGTTCGCCGGCCTGTTCACCGCGCACGGCCGCCACGTGGTCAGTTCCTCGCCGGAACGGCTGGTGTCGGTGCACGCCGGCCATGCGCAGACCCGGCCGATTGCCGGCACCCGCCCGCGCTTCGAAGGCGATGACGATGCCGCGCGCATCCAGGAGCTGGTCGGCCACCCGAAGGAGCGTGCCGAGCACGTGATGCTGATCGACCTGGAGCGCAACGACCTGGGCCGCATCTGCCTGCCTGGTACCGTGGTGGTCGATGAACTGATGACCGTGGAAAGTTACGCCCACGTGCACCACATCGTCAGCAATGTCAGTGGCCATCTGCGTCCAGACGTGACCCCGGGTGAAGTGATCGCCGCCACCTTCCCCGGCGGCACCATCACCGGCTGCCCGAAGGTGCGCTGTATGCAGATCATCAGCGAACTGGAGCAGGTGCCGCGCGGTGCCTACACCGGCGCCTTCGGTTGGCTGAACCGCGATGGCGACCTGGACCTGAACATCCTGATCCGCACCGCCGAAGTGGACGGCCACGAGGTGAGCTTCCGCACCGGCGCCGGCATCGTGGTCGACTCGGACCCGGACAAGGAACTGGACGAGACCCGCGCCAAGGCCCGCGGCCTGCTGCGCGCGCTCGGCCAGCAGGGGTAGTTCCGGCCGCTGGCCGGCAACCTCATGCACCCATGATCCGCGCGATCGCCGGCCAGCGGCCGGCACTACCGGTACCAGTGGGAGCCATTGTTTGGGTGGGTGCCGACCGTTGGTCGGCACGCAGGCGCCACCCCGGTCATGACCCCACACCACCGGCACGGTATCCTGCACGACGGAATCGAGTTCAGAGGTAGTCCATGGCGGGAGCCAAGCGCGGGTGTCTGTTCGTGGTAACGCTGGTGGTGGTGCTGGCCGCCGTCGTGGCCGGCGCGGGCGCGTGGTTCTTCTACCAGCAGACCCGGTTCGCCGACGCTCCGATCACCCCGTCCGCCGAAAGCGTGGTCATCGCCAGTGGCGACGGCATGAACACGGTGCTGCGCAAGCTGCGCGACGCCGGCGTGGACGAGGGCCAGGACGCGCAGTGGCAGCTGCTGGCGCGCCAGCTCGATGCGGCCGGCAAACTGAAGGTGGGTGAGTACGCGCTCAGCAACGACCTGACCCCGCGTGATCTGCTGCTGCGCATGCGCGCCGGCAAGGTGCTGCAGCACCGCGTCACGATCATTGAAGGCTGGAACATCCGCCAGTTGCGTGCCGCGCTCAAGCGCGCCGAGCCGCTGCTGCACACCACCGACAACCTCGATGACGCCGCGTTGATGCAGCGCCTCGGCTTCGGTGGCCAGCATCCGGAAGGTCGTTTCCTGCCGGAGACCTATGTCTACCAGCGCGGCGACAGTGACCTGGACGTGCTCAAGCGCGCCCACGGTGCGATGGAGAAGGCACTGGACGAGGCGTGGGAAAGTCGTGCGCCGGACCTGCCGATCAATACGCCCTACGAGCTGCTGACGATGGCGTCGATCATCGAAAAGGAAACCGCGCTGGCCAGCGAGCGCCCGCAGATTGCCGGGGTGTTCATGCGCCGCCTGAAGATCGGCATGCGCCTGCAGACCGACCCGACCGTGATCTACGGCATCGGCGCGGCGTATGACGGCAACATCCGCCGCCGCGACCTGACCACCGATACGCCCTACAACACCTATACGCGTGCGGGCCTGACCCCGACCCCGATCGCCATGCCCAGCCGCGACGCGCTGATGGCGGCCGCACAGCCGGCTGCGGGCGACGCGCTGTACTTCGTCGCGGTCGGCGATGGCAGTGGCGCGCATGTGTTCTCGCCCAGCCTGGACCAGCACAACGCCGCAGTGGCCCGCTACCTGCAGCAGCTGCGCCAGCAACGCACCAAGGAGACCCCGGCGCAATGAGTCCCGCGCTGCTTCGCCATCCCCGTTTCGTCAGCCTGGAAGGTGGCGAGGGCGCGGGCAAGACCACCGCCATCAACGCCATCCGCGATTGCCTGCGCAGCCACGGCCACGAAGTGGTGCTGACCCGCGAGCCGGGTGGTACACCGTTGGCCGAGCGCATCCGCGGCCTGGTGCTGAAACCCGATGCCGAAATCGCCGCCGAGCCGCTCAGCGCCGAAGCCGAGTTGCTGCTGGTGTTCGCTGCACGCGCGCAGCATGTGCGCCAGGTGATCCAGCCGGCCCTGCAGCGCGGCGCCTATGTGCTGAGTGATCGCTTCACCGATTCCAGCTACGCCTACCAGGGCGGTGGCCGTGGCCTCGACCCGCAGTGGATTGCCGACCTGGAGCGTCGCGCCGTGGGCCTGCTGCCGGGCCTGACCCTGCTGCTGGATGTGGAGGTTGCTGTGGGCCGCGCGCGTGCCAATGGTCGCGACCTGTGGCCTGACCGCATCGAAAGCGAGCAGGACGACTTCTTCCAGCGCGTGCGCGAGGTGTTCCGCAGTCGTGCGCAGCAGGATCCGCAGCGCTTTGCGTTGATCGATGCCGGACAGGTGCAGGAACGCGTGGCGGCCGATGTGGTCGCATGCGTCGAGCGCTGGCTGCAGGACGGGGAGGGCGCATGAGCACGTTCTCGCCGTGGCAGCAGCGCGCGTTCGAACAGACGGTCGCCGCGCTCGATGCTGATCGGCTCGGCCATGGCCTGCTGATCTGTGGCCCGGCCGGACTGGGTAAGCGCGAGGTGGCGTTGGCCCTTGCCGACCATGTGCTGGCGCGCGGCGATGCCGCGCATGCCACGCGCACGCGCCAGCTGATCGCCGCCGGCACCCATCCGGACCTGCAGCTGGTCAGCTTCATTCCGAACAAGAGTGGCGACAAGCTGCGCACCGAGATCGTCATCGAGCAGGTGCGCGAGATCACCAACAAACTGGCGTTGACCCCGCAGTACGGCGTGGCGCAGGTGGTGATCGTCGACCCGGCCGATGCCATCAACCGTTCGGCGGCCAACGCGCTGCTGAAAACACTGGAAGAGCCGCAGCCCGGTCGCTACCTGTGGCTGATAAGCAGCGACCCGGCGCGCCTGCCGCAGACCATCCGCAGTCGCTGCCAGCGCCTGGAATTCAAGCTGCCGCCGCGTGAGGAAGCGCTGGCGTGGCTGCAGCACCAAGGGCACAGCGAAGCATCCGCGCGCGAAGCCCTGGACGCCGCGCGCGGCCATCCCGGCCAGGCCGACAACTGGCTGCGCGAAGACGGCCTGAGCCTGCGCCGTGAGGTGGGCCGCGAACTGGAGCAGCTGGCCGCCGGCAAGACCGGCGCGGTGGAGCTGGCGCAGAAGTGGTGCGGTGATGACAACGCGGCGCTGCGCCTGCGCTTTGCCGCCGACCTGGCGCTGGCCCAGGCCAGCACCGATGCCTTGACCACGCCGGAGCGATTGCACAAGCTTGCAGCCTGGTTCGATGCGGCTAACCGCACCCGCGACCTGCTGCGCACCACGGTGCGTGCAGACCTTGCGGTGGTCGAGTTGCTGCTGGCCTGGAACAAGGTGAACGAGCGGCCTGCCGCAAGGGGAAATCGATGAGTGCCAGCAACGCCCGCCAGGGCATCCTGTCCCTGGCTGTGAAGGACAAAGCCGCGCTGTACAGCGCGTACATGCCGTTCGTGAAGAATGGCGGCATCTTCGTGCCCACGCCCAAGCGCTACTTCCTGGGCGACGAGGTGTTCCTGCTGCTGACCCTGCCTGATTCCAGCGAGCGCCTGCCGGTGGCCGGCAAGGTGATCTGGGTGACCCCGGCCGGCGCGCAGGGCAACCGCACCGCTGGCATCGGCGTGCAGCTGGCCGACGGTGCCGAAGGCGAGGGCGTGCGCCACAAGATCGAGACGCTGCTGGCCGGCCTGACCAGCTCGGACAAGCCGACGCATACGATGTGAGGTGGCGCTGGGCCATGCCCGGCTGCATGCCCCGAAACACCCGTGACCCCGCCCTTCTGTAGAGTCGAGCCATGCTCGACTGCGGCCCTCGAAAACACCCGTGAACACGAATGTGAAAAACGGTTGACGGCCCCTGAAAATCCCCTATAATGAGCGGCTCAGCAACACCGGGCGGTTAGCTCAGCGGTAGAGCATTGCCTTCACACGGCAAGGGTCACAGGTTCGATCCCTGTACCGCCCACCATGTTGCAGAACGAAAGAAGCCTCCAGCAATGGGGGCTTTTTTGTTGCCTGGACATCAGTGCGGCTTTCCTGCAGCAGGCACCGTGCAGCGCCATCGTTGACGGCGCGATCCACCATCTCCCGCAACCGCGCGGCGCGCTCTGGGACGCACTTCACCGATGCGGGCAGAGGGTTCCATCCATGCGCTGTTCCGCCGCCCCGGGCAGGCGTAGTCTCAGCCTGTCGCCGTACCCATCCACGCTGGAGTGCCACCATGCCGCTCGCCCGCATCGATGTTCGCAAAGGTAAATCCGCCGACTACCTGCAGCGCGTCGGCGAAACCATCTACCAGGCCCTGCGCGCGGTGGGCGTGCCGGAGAACGATCGCTTCCAGATCTTCCAGGAGCACGCGCCGGGCACGCTGATCTACGATCCCGGCTACCTGGGCGTGGACCGCACCGACGACTTCATCTGCATCCAGATCACCTGGAACGAAGGGCGCACGCTGGAGCAGAAGAAGGCGCTGTACGCCGGCATCGCCGATGGCCTGCACGCGGCGGTGGGCATTCGCCGCGAGGATGTGTTCATCAACCTGGTGGAAGTGAAGAAGGAGAACTGGTCGTTCGGCAATGGGCAGGCGCAGTACGTGAGTTGATGCGCGAAGCGCATCCACGCATGGCGTGGATCTACACCTCGCTGCCGACCTGCTCGCCTTCGGTGGCTGCGGCACTGCGGGCCGCCTTCACTGCATCGGCACTGTTGGGTTGTTCGCACTCGATGCTGGTCACGTAGCCATCGTGGCTGATGTTGTGCTCGGCGCGCTTGACCAGCCACTGCCCATCCACGCCATCGCGGAAGCCCTGCATCACCACCGTGGCTTCGGCCATCAGCGTCTCGCGGCCGGGCAGGGTGTAGCTGAGCGTACGCGTCTGCCGGGCTTGTTCCTGATGCTTGGCGCGCGCTGCGGCTTCGGCGGCTTCGCGGTCGGCGTAGGCCATGCGCAGGCGCACGATCGGTTCACCGCTGCCCAACTTCACCTCCTGGCGCGTGGCACCACGTACATCGCGGTAGTAGGCAATGGTGGTGCCGGTTTTCTCGCGTGAGACGATGCTCACTTTGTAGCTGCTGCCATCGGCGGGGGTCAGGGTGACGTCGGGAATGCGCTCACCGCTGGCACTGGTGGAGTCGCCCCGTTTGACGAACATCAGGCGGCCGCCGCCCGGCTTGGCGATGGCATCGTGCTGCTTGGCCATGCGCAGCAGCAGGTTCATGTCCGATTCCTGCGACTGCACCGTCAGCGGAAGCACGATGGACGCAAGCGATCCACTCACGGCGGCGCTCAGTCCGTGCTCGGCGGCCATGCGCTGCACCATGCCACCGATCGTCGTGCCCTTCTTCCAGGTGCGCGTCTTCTGTGTCTGCAGCTCATTCTTGCCACCCTTGCTGGCCTCGAACGGCGCGGCGCGCGCGCGCAGGGTCATGCTGCCCGGGTAGCCGGAAATCTCCACTTCGTCGCAGATGTACAGGCCCATGCGCCGCACTTCACCGTCGTAGCCGATGAAGGCTTCCAGCTCCGCGCCTGCCGGCGGCAGCTGGATCGGATCGGAAGGATCATGGTCGGCCAGTTGCAGTTCCAGCATGTCCGAGTTGTTGTCGGTCTCGTCGGTGATCCGCAGCGACTTGAAGCGCGATCTGATGATGTCGGTGATGTCCTGGTTGTTGGCCACCACGCGGAAGGTAGGTGTGATGTTCAGTCCCACAGGGCCACCCCCTTGCGCTCGCTTGCTGGGCGCTGCACATCCGGCAGGGTGATCGCCATGCCCGCGGGTAGTACCGCGCCGCGTGCGGCAAGCCCCGGGTTGGCGTCGAACACCGCGCGCAGGATGGCCGGTGATTGTTCGCCATAGTGCGCATACGCGATGCGGTCAACGACGTCGCCGTCGCGGGTGTTATACGTTCGTGCCATCGCTGTGCTTCCGCAGGGAGAGGGTGAATTCTTGCCGCTGGATTCCCGCATCGACGGTGAATCCGGAGGCGGTGGCATCGATCTTGTCGATGACCCACAGGCCCAGGTTTCCGCCCTTGCCGGTCAGCAGCCGCTGGGGCTTGCCCTGTGCCGCCAGCTTGCGCAGCTGCGAGAGCTCATTGCCGGCACCCCGGAACTGATAGTGGATGATGCCGGGCAGCGTCATGCTGGCCTTGCCAGGGCCGGTGTACTGCAGGGCGGCCATCTGCCCGATGCGCTCCTGGGCTGCCCAGCCATATTCGTTGCTCTGCTGGATCTCCTGGAACACGGCGGTGTTGAGGCTGAACTTGAAGCCGCCCAGCATCAGCAGCACCGGGGCGTTGCCGGAGTCGTTGCTCTGGAAACTGGACAACAGCTTGTCGATGGATGCGGTTACGAACTCGCGCTTCATGCTTAGTTCCTGTCTGCCAGGCCGCCACGGGCAGCAACCGCGTTGCGGCGCTGCAGTTCGTCGGCCGTGCGACGTGCCACCGATTCGCTGGATTCACCGGGTTGCTGGTGGATGGTGATGTTGTTGGTCTGTTGTTGCTGCACGGTGGTGACACCGCGCGGGGAGGGCGATGGCATGTCGGGTGCGGTACGACCCCGAGCGGCCTCGCTGATGCCTCCCCATCGCTTGCGCGCCCCCGGCGCGTCCAACGTGGCGACGTCGCCGACCAGGCCCACGGCGTCATCCAGGCCACCTCGGCCGCCCGCCCGCATGTTGGTGTAACCCACCATGCCGTTGCCGATCGCTTCCGCACCACCGGCAAGCACCTCCTTCCCGAAGTCCAGGCCCTTGCCGACCAGCGCACTGACCTTGCCAATGCCTCCTTCGACGAACCCCATCAGCTTCTCGACGTAGGGCATGAGGAAATCCAGCTTCGGAACGAGCCAGTTGAACAGGGATTCGGCACCGGACTTGATCGCGGTCCACATCATGCTCATTACGCTGCCGATCCCGCTCGCGACGGTCGTGTACACGTTGCCCATCCAGACGACGTACTGCACCAAGCCGCTGATGAGCTGGATGTTCATTCTCAGGCCTTCCATCAGAACGGTACCGAGGAAGCTGCCGATCTGGGCAACGCGTGACAGTTCGTTGCCGGTGTACTGTGCAGGTGCAAGCATCTTCGACAGCCAGTCCCACGCCTGGCCGATCAGCCCGCTCATGACTTCCCAGGCGGGGCGCAGTGGTTCAACCGCGCGCATCAGTTCACCCATCGCCGCGGTGCCTGCACCGCTCAGGCCGTCCCAGACGCCGCCCAGGAATGCCTTGATCGGCTCCCAGTACTTGCGCACCAGGATGGCGCCTGCGGTGATCGCTGCGATGGCGATCGTGATCGGCCCGCCACCGATGGCCGCCACCGCAGTGGCAACCACACGGAAGCCCGACGCCAGGCGCATGGCCATCGGCCCGAAGCGCCCCATCTGTGCCAGCAGGCTGCCACCCCGGAACAGCTGGAAGGCCTTCTGTACGCCCAGGATCGGGCCCTGCAGGAACGTCCAGGCGTAGCGTGCGCCGAGCACCGCCGTGCGCATGCCCAGCATGCCGACCACGATCTGCGTGGCGTTGGCGATCAGCTTCGGGTTTTCCTGCACGAACGAGGTGACCCCGTTCAACAGTTCGGTCAGTTTGACCGCAGCCTCGCCCACCGCCGGCAGCAGCGCCGCACCGAAGGCCTTGGACAGGTTGTCCACAGCGATCTTGGCGCCTTCGATTTTCTGCGGATCGGTCTGCATCGCATCGGCATACGCCGCATCGGTGGTACCCGCCGATCCATTCAAGGCCTTGTCGCGGACGCGGATGTAGGTATCCCAGTTCTCGATCATCGGCTGGACGAAGTTCTTCGCCTGTGCATCGCTGAACAGGGTGCCGATCTTCTTCTGGTCGCCTGCGGTGGCCTGGATGATTCCCTGCATGGCCGCATCGAAGGGATTGCCACCGTCGGTCTGTGCGTCACCGATGATCTTGCGCAGATCCAGGTTGAGGCTCTTCTTCGCCTTGTTCTGCAGCTCCGGCGACAGGACGGACGACATGAAGTTCTTCATGTTGCTGGCGGCCTTGTCGGCGCCGCCGGCCGAATCCAGCGTGGCCTGCAGGGCGGCGCCGAGGGTGGCGGCCGCCGAGGTGCCCTGCAGCTTCATCGCTTCGAACGACGAACCCAGGGTGGGCAGCACTTCGGCCATGTCCTTCAGGCCCAGGCCGCCCTGCCGGCTGTTGACGACCAGCACATCCAGCGCGCTCTGCATGCGCGAGGGATCGATATTGAACGACTGCTGCAGGGCGGCCGCGGCCTGGGCCACATCATCGATGCTGGCGCCGGTGACGGTGGTGGTCCGCCCGATCGCGCCCAGGCTGGCCTGGGCTGATTGCGCATCCATGCCGGCGTCGATCATCAGCCTGATCGAGCGCTGCAGCGTGTCGGCGCCTTGGTTGGTTGCACGCGACTGTTCCAGGATGGCCTGCCCCAGTGCGCTCACCTGGGCCCGGCTGAGGTTGGCCGCCACGCCGATCTGCTGGTTCTGGCGAGCGAAGCCGGAGGCGTTCTCTACCGGCTTGGCCAGCGCGGTAACGGCCGTGCCAAGCGCACCACGTGCCTCGCCGAATGCCGAGCCGAGCTTCTCGCGCTTCTCCAGATTGGCGGTACGCTTTGCCTCGATGCTCTCCAGTGCCTCCTGCGAGGCACGCAGCGCGTCGACCTGTGTACGCATGCGAGCGTATTCCTTGCTCGTCGTGCTCAGACGGGCAAGCCTGCGGTCCAGCAGTGTCAACTCGGTGCCGATGCGCTTGATGCCATCGTTGGCGAAGGACAATGCGTCCTTCAGCGATTTGGACACCGAGCCGCCGATCGTGATCGTTGTCGTTTGAACGTTATTGGCCATGTACCGGCAACCCCTGAATCCACCAGATGAACTTCGACACCCGCAGCGTCATGATCTCGCGCAGGCCCCAGCCGGTATGTCCGGCCAGGGCAAGCACTCCCTGCCTGATCTGCGGCAGGGTCAGGTGGTAAAAAGTGCCACGCCTGCCTGCAGTCGGGCGTAGTCGCGCAGCGGCATCTTGCGCACGTCGTCCGGCGAGATCTCGCACAGGTTGGCGATCATCCGCACCTCACGCTGGGCGTCGCTGCCCTTGTCGTCCTGGTAGCGCTCCATGTCTTCCACGGTCGGTTCACGCATGCGCAGCACGGCGGTCTCCATGCCGTTGACCTGGCGCGGGCGGGTGAGGGTGATCTCGGCAAAGCCATCGCGCTCGATGACGGTGTCGGTGGGGGTCTTGGTCTTGCTGGACATGGAGGCGTTCCTGGAATTCGATGCAGTGCGATGGATGCGGGGGCGCGAGGCGCCCCCGGGTTCTTCGGTGCGGCGTGGGCTCAGATGCCCAGCGCGCCGCGGATGCCGGCCAGGACGTCGACGCCACCTTGGCGGGCGATCATGTTGACCACGTCGATCTCCTGCACGACCTGGGCGCCATGGGTCAGCTTGTAGTAGCTCAGCGCCAGGCTGACCTTGATCGTGCCCTTCTCGCCGACCTTGGTTTCACCACGGTCCAGCAGCTTCAGCTTGCCGCGCATGTTGTGCACGACCTGGGTCACTTCGCCGTCATCGCCTTCCAGCGCCTCGCGGGCGGTGAAGCCGTATTCCTTGCTTTCAACGACGTGGAACTTGCTCATGATCTCCGCGTCGTCGGAGGCGAACTCGACCTCGGCGGTCAGCTTTTCATGGCCGAGCACGATCTCGGTCGGGGCGAGCATGCCGCCGGCCTGGAAGTCCTCGGTCTTCAGCGACAGCTTCGGTGCGGTGAAGGACATCACGCTGCCGGCATAGCCCTTGCCGTCGACGTAGAAGTTGAAGTTTTTGCGGATCTTGCGCGCCATGCTTAGAAGATCTCCGAGACGTAGTTGTTGTTCATGTGCATGCGGAAGGTCAGCTGCTCACCCGGGTAGGTCGGGGTGAAGTCGAAGTCCCAGTAGAAACGGCCCTGTGCCACGCTGTCCGCTGCGTTCAGTTCCGGGTCGATCCAGCAGTTGCCGCCGAGGATCGCGCCCTGGGTCTTCAGGCCGCGCAGGAAGGCGTTGACACCCTCGCGCACGTCATCGACGTAGGTCTTGCTGATGCCGCGATCGACGGCCCACAGATGGGCAGCCTCGAGACTGTCGGCAATGATGTCGGCAGTGCGGACCACGCACAGGAACTGCCACTTCTGGTCGATGCTGGTGGTGCGGTTGCCCCAAAGGCGGAAGCCTCCTTCGCGGATGACCGTGGCCACGTTCGACTGGTTGAGCAGGTTGGCGCGGCTGGTCGCGTCGGACAGTCCGAAGTCGATGGCACGCGCGGTACCGACCACGCCGTTGAGTTCCAGGTTCGACGGCGACGCCCACCAGCCGCGTTCGTTGTCGCTGCGGGCGATGGCGCCGGCCACGGCACCGGAGGCGTAGCGGGTGACGATGGCCTCACCGGACTGCACCAGCAGCGCCGGGTCGACCACGTAGACGCGCTTGGAACCGGTCAGGGCGGTGGTGCTCTTGGCAGCGTCGTCGGTGCTGTTCGGGCCGTCCTTGATGATCACCGCGCGCAGTTTGTCGGCGATGCCGAGCAGTTCGGCCACAACCGGGTTAGCCAGTACGGCGTCCGGCTTGGCCGGATCGGTGGGGTGCACATGGGTGAAGCCCGGTGCGACCAGGATGCGCGGCTTGACGCCAACGATGGACTTGGCCGCCAGCAGGGCATGCACGCCCTTGTAGTCACCGGTCTGTGCGTCCACGCCGCCGAGCACGTTGGCCAGGGTGGCACTTTCGTTGGCGCCGTTCTCGACGCGGATGACGACGACGACAGCACTGGACTGATCGAAGATCGCATCGAGTGCGCCTGGCAGGGTGCCGGCTTCGGCGCCGGCCTTGGCCGACAGCTTGGCGGCCTGCGACGGTGAGGTCACCAGGACGGGAGTGTTGATGGGGAACGCTTCGGTATCAGCCAGCGGTGCGGTGCCGACGATGCCGATCACGCTGGTGGATGCAACAGCGATCGAGCGCGCACCGGTGTCGATGTTGACGACCTGTACGCCGTGGAGAAATTCGGTCATTCGGAGAGGTTCCTCGGTGTGGTGGTGTGCCTGCAGATGCAGGCGACGGGTATATCTTCGGAAAATGTGGTTATCGCGATAATTGCAGCGGTGGTCCGCTGATTGATCAGACCCAGCCGGAGGCGCTGACGCTGGCGCTGAAGGTGGAAACCTGTGCGTTCCCGCCGGCACGGCGCAGCGCGACGGAAATGCTGACGCTGTCCGATTCGTAGCTGGCGGACCTGGCAGGGACGCTGATCGACACGCCTGCCGACGGAGCCGCCGATGCCTGCACGAACGAGGGAGCACTCGTGCTGAAAGAGGCTTTAGCAGGCGAGGAGCCGGTGATCTGCACTTCGTACTCGGAAACGCTTGCACCTGCCGGAAGCCACCGGCCCGACGCTGCTACTGAGCTGCCTCCATTGCCGCCACCGGCAACGCCAGTGCGGATGGCATAGGTACCGTCGGCGTATATCAGGATTGAGACGGTTGCCGACACGGAGCCGGTGGAGTTGGTCTTGGCACCGTTGCTTGCCGAGTAGCCCTTGCCATGGAACGGCAGCCTGTAGGTGGCGCTGCCGCGAGCCGCCCACAGGTTGGACACGTCCATGCCATTGATGCGATGGCCTACGTCAGCACGCTTGCTGCCGTACTGGATGTGGGCATAGCGACGACTGAGGTCGGTGCCGCCTACACGCCGACCGCAATCCTGTGCGATGGGGCCTTCCACGTAGGGATCGAACAGATCGTCGAAATCGGCGCCTGCGGAGCGGTATCCACTGGGCATGTCAGCGCTCCGCTTTCAGCGCGCGCACTTCGGCGGCCAGTTCCTGGATGGCCTTGGCCATGACCGGCAGCAGCTGGTCGAGCTTGACCGATGCCACGCGCTCGCCCTGGAACTCGACACCTTCCAGGTCGACAGCTTCCGGGACCACTTCGGCCAACTGCTCGGCGACGAAGAACAGGCGGCGACGCCCGTCGTCGTTGTACTCGGGCTTGTAGTGGCCGGCCGCCAGTTCCATCTGCTCGACAGCGGCCAGGCCGTAGGGCAGCGCCCCCTCGATGTTCTTCAGCTTGCGGGAAGATCCGAAGTCGTAGCCACCACTCGTTGCCAGAGCACCGGCACTGGTCAACGTTAGTCGATCAACGCCTTGGGCGGTGGAAGACCATATCCGGAGTACGTTATCCGTGTTGTAGATATGGAATTCTCGGTTTGCGTTCCCGCGATCCTTGATGACAAACGCTGCGCTTGCGCCAGTGGAATTAATGCCCCCTACGAAGGTGTTCTCCCTGTACTGGATATTGCTGAAATTCGCACGCTGAGTCGGCGATCCACCATTGAAATCGTAGGAGTAGAGCGACAACGTCGCGTCAGCTTCCATCGCAGTTGCCCAACGGGTCACGTTGTTGGCCCAACCAAATCGCTGGTGCACGACCTGGGTGCTGCCCTGTCCCACGTACATGTTCAGCGTGCCACTCATGACGTCTCCGGCCTTGTTGACCTTGGCGGCAGGATCGAAGTTTCCGCTGGTCCAGATCGTGCCGCCTGCGTTCAGCGTCGCGCCATAGCCACCAGCGGAGTTGGAGAAGGTGAAATTGGGCCCATTCTTGAAGATGTATGAGCTGGTATCACCCAGGACCAAGACACCATCGTTGGCAACATTGTTCCAGCCGTAGGAGCGAAGTGAGTTGCCGTTTACCGCAACATGGCCGCTGAAGATTCCACCAGTTTTGTCCATCTTTGCATCGGGCACGAAGTTCCCCGCATGCCACATCGTCGAGCCGTTCCAGCGAGGAGCGTCCCCATGCTTGATGGTGATTTCGCTGCTGGCACTGCGGTCTGAGCTCCACACACGCCACAGGCTGGAGTTGCCCCAGCCACCGATGAAGGACTGCTCGGAACCGGAAACACCAAAGCCCAGCAATGGATAGGGTCCACTGATGAACTGCTGGTCGGTGAAGGTATTACCTGCCTTGGACGCCTTGCCATCCAGCGCTGACTGCAGCCCGGTCACGTCGGCGATCACATGCTTGTGGCCCACCGTGGCGAAATCACCGGCCAGCGCAAATGCAGAGGCGTGCTTGCCATCCAGGGTGTCAGCGTCCAGGCCATTGCCATGGCCGGTGTCCTTCAGCGCGGCGCTCTTCAGTTCCAGAGCCGTGCGGGCTGCTGCGGTGCTGGACGCAGCCAGCAGCGTCTTCGCCAGTGCAGTAGGGGCAGGGCCGCCGAAGCGCTTGTCGGTGAACGCACGCAGGCCGCGTGGTGTCACTGCGCGCTGGGTGTCTGCTGCGTCTTCCGCCTCGGTTGTGGTGGCGAGCTCGACCACACCCACGACCTCGGTGGTTGCAGGCGGATAGATGAAGCCGGCGTCACCGAACTGGATCAGCGTGGTGTCCACCTCGGTGAATCGGGTGTCGGTGGCAAGCAGCAGCATCGATGCGGCCGACTTCTCCATGATCGGATCGGCCTGGCCGTAGCTGGCGAACAGAGTGCCGTCAGCCAGGTACAGGCCGAACCCGCGCAGCGTGTAGGCTGTTGCGCTGTCGTCGCGGATCGTGACGTGCACGGTGTCATCGCCCACTGCCTGGCCGCCGAAGCTGGCCACACGCTTGATCTCGCCTGGCAGCAGGGTGAGCCCCGCCGAAGGCACGAAGGCGGTCGAGGTCAGGCCGATCTGGGTGATCAGGACGGCGTTGGTGCCGGTATTCGGCGGATTGACCAGCTTGGCGAAGCCGGCATCGGTGATTTTCAAGCGCATGCGGGGGTTACTCTCCGATCAGTTGAAGGCGGCGGAAGGCCGTGGCGTGGGCGGCTGCAAGTGCACCGATGGCGGCGTCGGCCTGCATGCCCTGGGTAAAGGTGAAATGCGAGCGCACCGGCTTGGTCCGGGTGATTTCGCCGATGACGTCCTCGACGAACATCGCCGTGGCGGACTGGCCATCCTGGTTGGCGATGGTCATCACCGCTTCGAAGGTGTGCGGTGCGCCCTTGGGCTGCAGCTGCCACCACTCGCGGATCAGCACCGAGCCACCGAAGGCGGCCACCACGTCACGCACGCTGCCGGCGGTACCCTTGCGTCGCTGGATGGCGATGGCCGTACGCACCCGGGCGCGCTTCACAGCTTCGGGCCAGTAGGCTTTCCATTCGTCGACCGACAGCGCCCAGGCCAGCCAGGGCAGCAGTGCAGCCGGACAGCGGTCGGCATCCCACAGTGCGGTGATATCCACCGGCAATGATCGAGCGACGATGGAGCCTGCCAGGCCACGTTCGGCGTGGGTAGCATTGGGCGGCAGCAGGTTGGCGGCGACCGGGACATTTACCCTGGCCTCGCCATCTATCACCATCCCCGGCATCGGCGCGGTGCCGAGCGTGACCACTGCGCCGGTATGGACGTAGTCGGTGATGACGGGGATGGAGGCGGTGGTGGCGATGTAACCTGTTGCACGACTACCGGCTTCTGCCTGGGCACCCCACACGTGGATGCGGGCGTCTGGCGCGAGCCCGGAGTTCGGGGCCGCCAAACGATCAAACACGATGCCCAGCCCGCGACCGGGGTCGCTGGGGCTTGGCGTGTAGGTGAAGGCGTGGCGCTGCCATTCCGTGCCTACAGCCAGGCGCGTCCGGCCTGCGCCGAGTGTACGCAGGCCGAAATCGACAGCGCAGGGCTGACTGGCGCGCAACCAGACACTGATGGTCGAAGGCGCTCCGTCGGAGTACGCGGAGCCATCGTCGTCCACCAGGCCGGTGAAGTTCTGGTTGGGGCCACCGATGGCGTCGGAGGCTGCGAACGAGAATGCCGTGCGGGTTCCATCGGGCGCGGACTCGCCACCCACCAGGCTGGCAGGCTTCCTGTAAAAGCCCAACCAGCTTGTGGCGCGGAAATCCTGCGATTGGCGCTGAAGATTGCGGCGTGGTTGGTTGAAAAGGCGCTGCCGACCCTGCCAATCGGTGCGGTAGACCGACAGCTCCGTTGCCAGTGCACCGCCCGGGTGGCGGAAGGTGCGGTTCTGCCCATCAATGGCGCCGCGGAGGCGCGCGCTGATCAGGCGGGTGGTGTCGTCACTCATCATTGCCGCCATGGGTCAGCGTGATGTTGCTGCAGTGCGTGGCCTGGGTGCGATCGACCACGATGTCTGTCGCCGGGCTGGTGATTTCCACACGTTGAACACCTTCGGCGTGCAGTGCGGCGAAAAGCCCCGAACGGGTAACGTCGCGGCCGAGCCGGTGCGACTCGCTGATGTAACGGTCCAGGCGGGTACGTGCTTCGGCAAGCACCACCTGCGAGTCTGGACCGGCAAAGGTAAACAGCGCGGCGCTGACCGAGTAGTTGACGATTGCCGCGGTGCGCACCAGGACATGATCGGTCAACGGTCGCACGTCATCCGCACTCAGTTTTGCTTCTACGACGTCGAGCAGGCCCTGGGTCGCGGTTCCATCCGCCTCGCGCGACAGCACCGACACCACCACCTCGCCCGGTGCGGGGCTGGTGGCACTCGCATCCAGCACCCGCGGGTCGGCGCTCAGCGCATGGAATACATAGGCACCTTCCGGCCCGGCCACGCTGAATCCTTCCGGCCCCAGCTGGATGCGGCGGCGGAAGTCCTCGTCATTCTCGTAGCGGGGCGCGATGCCCTGCTGCGGCTTGCCCGGGTCCAGTACCTGGCGGGCGATGCCGAAGATCGCAGCGAGGTGATCCAGATCGCTGCCGACCGCATAGGCCAGCATCACGCCACGCGCGGCGTCGTTGACGCGCTGGCGATCGAGCAGGCGCAGGTAGGTGCAGACCTCCAGGATCTTGAAGGCCGGGTCCGACGGCAGCAGCGCGTCGAAGGTGGGGTCCAGGGCCTGCAGCGCGGTCAGCGATTCATCGAACATGGCTTCGAAATCGAGCACTTCGATGACCGCCGGGGCGGGCAGCTGGGACAGATTGACACTGGTGAACGAGCCGGATGCCACGGTTAGCGAACCTCGATTCCTTCGATGGTGATGGCCTCGCCGT
This sequence comes from Stenotrophomonas sp. 1L-E-5-B-C3, assembly GCF_057292075.1. Taxonomy (NCBI): domain Bacteria; kingdom Pseudomonadati; phylum Pseudomonadota; class Gammaproteobacteria; order Lysobacterales; family Lysobacteraceae; genus Stenotrophomonas; species Stenotrophomonas sp. 1L-E-5-B-C3. The sequence goes on along the minus strand of NZ_JBXAWS010000015.1, from coordinate 75,104 downwards.
CCGGCAGGTGGATCCCGGTCACTGCCAGGATCATCACGCCGGGGGCGGGGAGGGAAACGTCGACGTTCTCGACGTGGAGACGCGGTTCCCATCGCGCGAGCGCGTCGACGGTGGCCGCGATCAGGTCCATGCGCAGCGAGCGGTTGGTCGGCGCATCGATCAGTTCAAACACGCGTGAACCGTATTCGCGGCGCAGTACGCGGGAGCCAAGGGGCGTGGTGAGAATGTCACGCACGGACTGGTGAAGATGGGCGAGCCCATCCAGTGATTTGCCGGTGTTGGCGTCGATTCCTCGCATGGCCTCTATCGTCGTGGAGTACTGGTTTTCAGGGCATTGCAGGCGTGGCCGCTCAAGCCTGGGCCGGCGTGGTCGGGGCGGTTGGGCCCTGTGCGGTGTGCTTGTGTGCCTTCAGGCCGATGGCGCCAGCCTTGATCTCGCCCGGTGTGCTGATGTCCTTGCCAGCGCTGATCGCGCCGCTGACATCCAGATCGCCGGTCGCCTTGATCGAGGGCGTATCGAGCACGATCGATTCGCTGGCGATCACCTGTGCATTCGCGCAGGTGACGATGACCTTGCCGCTGCCGACATGGACGTTGAGCGTGGTGGTTTCCTGGTCGTACTCGACGGTGCTGCCGTCGGCGAACTCGGTGCGTTGCCGCAGGCGCGAGTCGGCCGGCGGCGGAAAGCGGTCCTGGTACAGGCTGCCGAGTACCAGCGCCTGGCCGGGATCGCCATAGGGGCAGGCCAGTACGACCTGCTCGCCGGGTTCGGGGGCGCACCAGCTGCGTACGCCCGGGCCCGCGCGGCGTTCCAGCCAGGGAATCCAGTCGGTGAGCATGCCGTCGGCATCGACGCGAACACGCCCGTTCGCCTCGTCCAGCTCGCGTACCACACCGATCATCAGCAGGTTGCCGATCAACCGCGCGTGTTCGGCGCTCATCGTGCGCGCTCCGGCAACGGCTGGTAGCGGGACTCATGGGCACGGCCGATCTCCGGCGCGAAGCTGTAGGACGCCTGCGGCACCGCGCCACCGGCGTCATCCCACGGGTTGTCGCCCAACGCGACCGGCAGCGACCACTCGACGATCCAGGTGTGCAGGCCCGGCTGTGCCGCCGCTGGGACTTCGGGCAATGCTGCGATCACATCGATCGCGCCGCTGGCAACACCGGGAAAGCGGCCGAGCTGGTGCAACCAGGTCGCGAGGGCGAGGGCCGCGTTGCGCAGCTGCAGCGCTGTGGTTGCATCGGTTGCCGGCAGCACAATGCGTGCTTCGAAGCGCAGCGTGGCCTGCAGAAGGCCAGTGCCATCATTGTTGTCCCTGCTGCGGTCACAGCGGGTCATCGCCAGCAGGCAGGCCGGCAGGGGCATCCCCTCAGCGTTGGCGTCGCGATGGAACTCGACGCTTGCAAACCCCGGAAAGCGTGCGCGGATTGCGGCTTCGATCGCGGCAATCAGCGGATCGAGCGTGGGAGGGAAGGGATCGTTCGCCATGTCAGCTCATGCAAGGAAGGGAAGAAGGACGTGGCCTGTGCGGCGCGCGCGGTCTGCAGCCAGTGTTGCCATCACCGCAGTGGGGTGGCATTGCAGGCGTGGCCGTATCCGGCAGGCTCAGTGCGCGGAAGTGGCGCTGCTGCCGCAGTCGGCAGGTGCTGCCGGCGCGCCGCCATTGATGGTGATGCCGCGCTGGTTGCCGAGGCTGCACAGCAGCGCACTCAGCTGTTCGGCCAGCGCGTGGTACTGCTGTGCGACGGCAACGTGATTGCGCAGCAGCGCGTCATCGCTGCCCGCGTGCAGGTCCGGCAGGCGGGAAGGGGGCAGCAGCTGGGCGGGTGCGATGCTGAGATCAGCGCGGCAGGGCGTGGCCGGCGTTGGCCTCGCGCCAGATGCGCACGAACTCAGCGTCAGCGTCGCCGCGATCACGACCAGGAGTCTTGGCATGGGTCTCGATGTCCCGTTGCAGGATGTTGAACTGTTCGGTGCGCCGGACCTGGTGGGCCAGGCGCTGTGATTCGGCCTGCGCGCCTGCGGCGCTGTTGGCGAGGGCCTGCTGGTGCGCGCGCTGGGCTGCATCGGCGCGGGCCGCCTGCTGCGCTGCCCGGGTGGTGGCAACGGCAAGGTCCGCGCTGCGGTCGCGCAAGGTCCATCCCAGCCAGGCGCAGCTCGCGTGACTACCGGCAAGGACCAGCAGTCCGATGCCCAACCTCAGTGCCCCGGGCGTCACTGCAGGGCTCCGCCGGCGGCACGGTACGCCGCGCGTAGCGTTTCCAGTGCGTGCTCCTTCTGGCCGTAGCCGGCGCCTGGCAGCGACGCCCAGATGCGCCGTGCCGCGGTGACAGCGGCATCGAAGCGTCCCAACCGGATCAGCTCGTAGGCACCGCACTGTTTCAGCAGGGCGACCGCCGCACGGTCCTGCGAGACTGGCCCGAAGTCAGGCAGGCCCAGGCGTGCGCGCAGGTCGTCCCAGGTGCTGCGCAGGAACTGGTAGCGGCCGGCGGCGCTGGATTTGATGCCGTAGCGCGGCAGCGACACCAGCACGCGGGGATGGTCGCGGTAGTCGCTGAACAGCTGGCCGCCGACGATGACGTCGTAGCCGCGGCCACGTGAGCGCTGGCCCGGAATGTCGGTGCCTTCGGACACGGCCAGCATGTCCAGGAACGCAGCGACGTTGGTGCCACCGAGGGCACTGGCGGCGGCGACGGTCATGCGGCCGCTCCCGGTTGCTTGCGCACCAGGGCCAGCAGGGCGTCTATCTGTACGCTCTGCTGGGCGATCTGTGCACGCAGGGCGCTGACTTCACCGCGCAGCTGCCCGATTTCCTGGGCCATTGCCTCGCGTTCGTGCATCAGTCCATCGGCGCGAGTACGTTCGGCCGCGAGTTGTTCCTGCAGGGTGCGCAGGGTGTTGTTGGTGGCTTCATCGGCGGTGCGGTCGACCTTGGCCGACGACAGCCACTGGCGCAGCCACAACGACACTGCAATCAGCACGCCCGAGGTCCCGCCCAGGTACTTGGCCCAATCTGGCACGCCGGCCAGCAGCTCGCTCTCGTTCATGCGCGTGCGTATCCCTTGAGCAGGGCCGGGTGGACGGCCGGTGGCGGCGCGGAACGCGCGCCGCGCAGGGCGCGCTTGATGGTTGTCTGTGAGACGCCGAACTCACGCGCGACATGCTCGCGCGGCATGCCGCTGGCGACCGCGCGGGCGATCTGCTCACGGCGTTCGTGCGCGCCGGCAGCGAAGCAGGACGCCAGGAACAACAGTTCGCCGCCGAAGTGCGCGACCAGCCGCTGGGCGACGTCGTGGCCAAGGATGTCGATCAGCCGGTGCTGGTCGGGCAGGGTGGAGGGGACGTAGACGATGACGCGGTGACGGCCGGTGGTGCTGGAGGTGGTCGGCGGCCACGCACGCACCAGCGTGAGGGCTGCGGATTCGCCGATGACCTCGGCCAGGGTCTGGATGCTGTCGGGCAGGGCGTTCATGGAGGATGTCTTCAGTGGCATTGATCTCCACTGTTGCCATCCCGCTCGTCCAGTCAACACCTTTCATCTACTTTTATATCTGCGCGCTGAAGACGTTCAGTCGTGCGCGAGGAAGGGTGAGGAGCACGACTCGCCTGCTTGCAGTGCGCCGCATCCGCTTGCACCGACCGCTGATGTTCTCCTGTACATCCGTACTCGTTGTCCTCATCTGGCAGGAACAGAGGCAGATCAAGGGGATCGGGCAGGTACAGGGTGAGGACGGCCACCCGCCACACAGCCTCATGCGCCGTGTACGGGCCTGAAACGAAAAAGCCCCGGACGATGCCGGGGCTTCAGGACTGCAGGAGGCGCTGGATCAAAGATCGAATACCAGGTTGCCGCCGGTCTTGCGGGGGATGTAACCGGCGTCGCGCAGCCAGCGTGCTGCGTTGACCTGGTCCATACGCTTGACCGGGAAGCGGTTGGCGAACATCAGGAAACGCGCCACGGTGATCGACTCGCCCTTGCCCTTCAAGGCAGCGAGGGTTTCGACGAACCACGGTGCGGGCGGCTGCTGGTTGCCGGGGCGGGCCACGGTACGCGCCTGCTGGGCGCTGCCAGCGCCTGTCCGGGCAGTGGCCAGCGTGCACAGCGAGATGAAGATCGCATCCAGGCTCACGTTGTCCTTGCTGCCCTTGGGCTGGGACTTGAACAACTCGATGGCCTTCAGGCGCGTCGACGTGAACTGTTCGACCTCCATGGCGTTTCCTCTTTGCGAAATGGGTTGGGGATGCAGAGTGACGACAGGTGTCGTCGGTGATGGGGGATGACCTTACATCATTCTCGTCGATGATGGGTCGGGGCCTGCGGTGGGTTCAGCGGATGGGGCGGGTAGCGGGTCCTGATTCCGGATCAGATCACACCGCGTGAAAGCAGCTGGTCCAGGGATCTGCGGACCAGATCGGCCGGGGTGCCGTCGTTGTCGACTTCGATGTCGACCAGTTCATGTGGCAGCGGCTGCTCGCTGGCATGAGGGTCGCTGCTGCAATGGCCCGGGCGGTTGACGCGGATCACGACACCACCACGACGCCGGATCGCGCGGGCCTCATTGGCGAAGCGGACGTCGGGTACCAGCCCGCCCTCGGGCAGGCGTGCGAACAGCGAGCGTACCCACAGCTCGGGATGGACGCGGTCACGCCCCCATTCGGTACCGCCGGTCTGCATCAGGTGGCGCGGGGTGAGTTCGGCCAGCCAGTCGATGGCATCCTCCTTGCGCCTGTCCAGTTCGTGCAGGGAAAGACCGAGGAGGGAGGCGACGAACTGCCGCAGTGGGGCCGCGAAGCTGTCGCGTGGCAGTGACAACGCCGACGCCAGTCCATTGGCGAGTGTGTCCTTGCCCGAGCGCTTGCTGCCGGCGATGCCGATGTAGAGCGGCACACGTGCGCGCGGCGCCGGCCGCAGGGCGATGCTGCCCAGTGCAGGGCCGGCACGGAACGCGGCCAGTGTGTCGGCAATCATGCGATGACCGCTGTCGAGGGAGGCGGGAATCATGCGGAATCTACTCCTGGAGAAATGCGGCAGGTGCCGGAGGATCAGGAATCGCGACCGGCGAGGCTGCGGGCGCGGAGGATGCGCTGGGTGATGCGACCGCCCCGGGCCGCCGCGGCGATCGGGTCAAAGCACAGCATGGCGGTGCGGGTACGTCGGCCGGCAGCGAGGTGGTCGCGGATGGTCCGCTCGGACAGCACCGGTACCCGCTGGTGGATCTGCTGCACGGTCAGCTGCTCACCTTCGAAGGCATGCAGTCGGGGATGAGGCATGGCGGAAGCGCTCCTGAAAGGTGGCGGGCCGATACAGCCATCTTGCCTCTGTAGATGCCCCTAGTCAACACCTTTCATCTACTTACGTCATGGTGCAGTTGGACGGGCGGGCTGGCGGTCCACAGCCGCAATGCCGCTGCTGCCAGGCGCTCACGCTCAACCGGGCCGCGTGCGGCCAGGACACCCTCGAGATACTGCTGGCGGTGCCGGCGCGAACTGACCGCCGTCCAGCGCCCGTCGCTGCCCATGCGGCGGTAGCCGTCCAGTTGCAACACGAGACGTGCTTCGCAGTGCAGACGCCAGTCGTCGCTGCTGCTGTCAACGTCGCGACCATCATGCAGGCGTGGCATCTAGAACGGCCCTGCCGCGTGCTCGGCGAGACTGCGTCGGCGCTGTGGCATCAGCCAGACCTTGGCCCGCTCCTTGCCCACCACGCGGGTGCGTACGCCATGCCGCTTCACCACGTAGGCGGCGGCCTCGTTCACCTCGCGACGGTTGGGCTTGTCGATGCCCACCGCGATGACGATTTCGGTGGCGCGGTAATGCGCGCTCCAGTGTTCGGCAGGGAGCGACCAGTCGAAATGGCGATCGATCAGTTCGGCGATGGGCGAGATGGGTTCGTGTTCGCTGTTGGTGGCATTCAGTGCATCCAGTTCCTCGGCACTCAAGTGCCAGGTCTCGCCGCTGCTGTACAACGCATGGGCCTCTGCCCACACCTGCTGCATGTCGATCCGCGCCGGTTCGCCCAATGCCACGGCGTGCACGGTCCACCAGCGGGTATTGCCGGTGGCATCGCGCAGGAAGCGTTCGTCGTTGACACTGGCAAACAGGATGGTGCGCCGCGCGTAGCGGGATTCGGTGCGCGCGTAGGGGCGGCGGATCTCGTCATGGCTGCGCGAGATGAATGATTTCAGCGCCGCGATATCAGTACGGCGGAAGGTGGCATCGACTTCGCCCAGCTCGACGATCCATTTGGAGATGACCTGCTTGACGCTGTCCTTGTTGGCCGGATCGAGCACCACGCCATCGGCGATCAGTTGCAGCTCCGCCGGCGCCAGCTGCCGTGCCCAGCGCGTCTTGCCCAGGTTCTGTTTCGAGACGAACGTCAGCACGCCGCGCGCGACCACGCCATCGGGTTCAAAGGCGGCCGCCACGCCGGAGATCAGCCAGCGCCGCATCAGAACCTCCTTCAGCACGCGTCCGTCGGCCATGCGCGTGGGCTGGGCTTCCTGCACGGTGTCGAAGAACGCCTGCAGGCGGCGCTGACCATCCCACGGCCGTGAGGTGATCCAGCTGGCGACCGGGTTGTAGGGATTGGCTTCGGCCACCTGGCACAGGTTGGTCTCGAAGCTGGCGGTGGCCATGCCGGCGCGGTGCATGCAATCCATCACTTCGCCAGCCGCGACTTCCTTGGCGTTGTCCACGGTCGTCTGCAGCCCAGGGACCAGAATCTCCAGATCCTTGCGGATGACGTTGTAGCGCACGGTCACACCGGTGCGGCGGCACAGCTCGGCCAGGTTGCGGGCCGTTGGCAACGGCCGCCCGCGCGCGCTGGTGTCGGGAAACGGGGTGAAGGCATCGAATGCGGACAGGTTGCCTGGCACCTGGTAGCGCGCGCTGCCCGATGACGGTGCATCGTCCTGCGCCACGTCGTCGCCTGCTGCGGGCGGCACGGGGGGCAACAGCTGGGTACGCACGGCGTCCAGCCCTTCACGCAGATGAAGGTCGTTGAAGTCGGTTGGACGGTCATCGTCGCCATGAAGCGCGGCGAACTCGGGCCAGGCCACGCGGGCATCGATGTCTGCGGCAGTCTGCGTGGCCAGGGTGACGCCAGGGTTGTCCAGCGGCTGCCGCGTCCACTGATCGTTGTCGGCACATAGCACGAACGACGCGTCCGGCATGGCGCCGCGCCAGGCCTGGCCGACCGGGCCGAGGTTGCCGGCATCCCAAGCCACTACCGCGCACCAGCCGGTGGCCTGGTGGATGGATTCGGCCGTGGCGTAACCTTCTGCAATGGCGATCGGCTGGCCGGGAACCGGCTTGCCGATGACATGGAAGCAGCCCTGCTTGCGGCCGCCGGAAAGGAAGTCCTTGTCGCGTCCGAGTGCCGGATCCATGCGTGGAAAGATCGCCTGCAACGAGACAATCCGGCCCGCACTGTTCATCACCGGTACCAGCAGGGCATTGTCGATGTGGCGGAAGACCAGGCCATCGCTGTTGCGCACCGGCCATGGCGCCACACGCAGGCCATGTGCGTGGATGCCCTTGCGTACGAGATAGGGGTGGTGGGCATCCGCGGGAATGGCTCGGTTCCACAGCACGTTGGCCACCTTGGCGGCGGCGTCCTCGCGCTCGCGCTGATCCCGTTCGCGCGCGCTGCGGGCCGCCTCCTGGCGTTGCCGGATGGCACGCTGCTCGGCGGCGCTCAACGTGGTCGGCGATTTCGCGCACCAGGCATGGCGGATGCCGGTCCGCCAGCTGCCGAACTCGCCGGCCGGCACGTTGTCGCCAAACAACACCGCCCAACCATTGCGCGTGCCACGACGGTCGCCTTCCACATGGAAGCGCACCAGCGTGCCATCGGCGTTGAGCGCGTCGCGGCCGCGCGCGTCCGGCACGATGCCGTGCGCGTGCATGGCCTGCAGGAACGCGGGAACGATGTCCTGCGTGGGATGCGGTGTGTGCATTCGACGGAGCCCCTGGGAACGTGGATCGGTCCACGGCGGCTGATGGCGGCCAACGTGCTGTGCAGTACCTGGCGTGCGCAGGCCACGCAGCGGCCGACCGACGCAGTGTGGTCAGGATGTGATGGGAGGTGGTGACGGTCATGGTGTCGGAATGGGGCTTCATTTGCAACACCTTCCGGCACCTTGCATCCCTGATCGCGATCGGATCGCCCGGTACTCGTTGGATCTGCGATGGCGTTTGCAGATCGCTGTGGTCGCGCCGACGCGTCGCAGTTGGCGAGAACCGGTTTTCGCATGATGCGATCGCCGTCAGCGACGGCCCTTTGTTTCTCTCCATCGCGCCTTCGGGCGCCCGTGCACAAGGAGCCTGCATGCCTGAAATCCACTGCAACCACGAACACCGATCCGCCGCGGAATCCGCGTCATTGACGGTCGTTGCGACGTTCTCAATCGGTGCGACCACCCCTCGATAAAATACGACTGGCATGACGGACACCATCGGCGAAGCGCAGGAACTGGAAGCGCGCCACCTGCAACGCGCATTGGCCCAGCACGCAACGCGGGCCAGCAGCGTTGCCCCTCTCACGCCCATTGGGGAATGCCAGAACCCGGACTGCAGCGAAGACTTCGACAACGATCCGGCCAGGCTTTTCTGTGGGCCTGCCTGTGCCGAGCGTTTCGAAGCCATCCATCAACACCGCAACGCATAGGAACAGGGGACATGTCTCTGAACAGCAACGACGCTGACTTCACCGAACGCATCGCCGGATTGTCGGCCGAGCTCGCCATGCTGGTGAGCCTGGTGGAGAACCACATCCATCTGCAGCTGGCCGATCTGGCGGATGCGGGGGACGTGGATGCACAGGAGCGATTCGCGGTGGCCGACCCGGAGCGCTGGTTGGAGAACGCCCGCAACAGCCTGCAGGCGGGGGTCATGTTCCTGGAGCGCGCGGTGCAGCAGCCGGCGCGGTTCTAGCGTTGCCGATCGGGGGCGGAAGGGGCCGGCCAGGCTGGGCGCCCTTCCGTCCCCTCCGGGGTGATCAGTGCGCCACGTGAGCGAGGCTGCGTCATAACGTCGCACCACCTGCGAAGCAACCCTGAACGTGGTCCAAGGTTGGCTGCGGCCCCGTAGAATGGCCACGTGCGCCGTTCTGTCCTCCACCGCCGGTTCCAGGCCCTGGCATGGCTCGCCATGCTGCTGGTGCTGCTCGCTCCGCTGGTGAGCCGCTGGCTGGCGCACGGTCACGTGGCTGCTGCAGTGCCCGTGGCGGCGATGGACCACGCGATGCACGCAGAGCATGCGCAGCACGCGATGGAAGGCCATCACGACCACCACGCGATGGCGATGCCGCACGGCGAGGCCGCAAAGAAGCCACCTGCCGATCCACACGCCGATCATGAGATGGGTGTGGACTGCGATTACTGCCTGATCGCTGCACGGCTGATCACCCTGTTGGTGGCGGCATTGTTGCTGTTGACGCCGATGGCACCGGTGTGCCGCGCGCTGCGCGGTGCGGTGCGGGCGCTGCCGCAACGGATCAGCGGCACATTGGGAGCGCGTGGGCCGCCGGCCTTCATGGCCGCCTGAGCCGCACGCGCGTTGCACTGATCTGCCTTCCATGAGGTTGCCGGCCACGGCCGGTGCCCGCACGCGCGTGTTTGTCCCTTTCTGATTGCTGCCCTGCCATTGCGGGGTGGCCTTGCATGCCGTGAACAAATGAAAACGAACTCCAACTCCGCGCACCTGCGCCGGGCGACGCTGCCTGTCCTGTGCGCGTTGCTCCTGCACGCCGCGCCCCTGCTTGCCGCTGATGCGGCACCACCGACCACGCTGGATACCGTGCGGGTGGTCGATACCCGCAGCGGCGAACTCTCGTCCACCGCCAACGCCGGATCCGCACTGGGCCTGAGCGTGCTGCAGACACCGGCCAGCCTGACGGTGATTTCGCGCGAACAGCTGGAACAGCGTGGCGACAGCAACCTCAACGATGCAATCAGCCGGGCAGGCGCGATCAGTGCGATGCCGCACCCCGGCAACGGCCTGAGCGCGCTGTCCAGCCGCGGCTTCACCGATGGCGCCTCGGTGATGCGCCTGTACGACGGGCTGCGCCAGTACGGCGGCGTGGGCATCACGTTCCCGTTCGATACCTGGTCGATCGAGCGCATCGAAGTGCTGCGCGGGCCGGCCTCGGTGATCCACGGTGATGGCGCGATCGGCGGCGTGATCAACATCGTGCCGAAGAAGCCCTCGCGCGGTGCCATCGAAAACGAGATCAGCGTGACCGTGGGCAGCGAGGACACCGCGCGCCTGGGCTTCGGCAGCGGTGGCGCGCTGACGCCCGAGCTGGCCTACCGGCTGGATGTGAGTGGCAACTACAGCGGCGGTTGGGTGGACCGTGGCCGCAACAACGATGCGACGTTCTCCGGCGCGCTGCTGTGGCAGCCGCGCACCGACCTGCAGCTGACCCTCACCCATGCGCAGGGCTACCAGCAGCCGATGCGTTACTTCGGCACGCCGCTGGTCGAGGGCCGCCAGCTGGAGGCGCTGCGCCACCGCAACTACAACGTGGATGACAGCGAGATCCGCTACCGTGACCGCTGGACCCAGCTCGATGCGCTGTGGACGCCGACCGCGAACGTGGAATGGCGCACGCGCCTCTACCAGATCGACAGCCAACGCGATTGGCGCAATGCCGAGGCCTATGTTTACAACCGCGCCACCGGCTTGATCGATCGATCGGGCAACACCGAGATCACCCACAACCAGGACCAGACCGGGCTGACCTCGACGCTGCGTGTGCAGGGAACGGCGGGTGGCCTGCAGAACAGCTTCGCGGTGGGCCTGGATGCCAACCGCGCCCACTTCAAGCACACCAACAACACCTATGCTGGCAGTTCGGGCCCGGTCGATCCGTTCGATCCGGTGCCGGGCCAGTTCGTCAGCGATGCGCCGAACCTGCCGCGCTACCGCAACCGTGCCGAACAGTACGCGTTGTTCGTGGAAGACCGCTTGGCGCTGAGCGAGCGCTGGTCGGTGCTGGGAGGGCTGCGCCACGACCGCGCGCGCATCGACCGTACCGATCTGATCAGCGGCCAGAACGCGTTCTCGAAGACCTACAGCAGCACCGGCTGGCGTGCAGGCACGGTGTTCGCGCTGCAGCCGACGCTGAGCCTATATGCGCAGTACTCGCAGGCGGCGGACCCTGTCAGTGGACTGCTGATGATCAGCCCGGCCAACGGTGCCTTCGATCTGGCCAAGGGCAGGCAGATCGAAGTGGGCCTGAAGCAGGCGTTCGATGGCGGCGAGTGGACGCTGGCGGCGTATCGCATCCGCAAGACCGGGCTGCTCAGCCGCGATCCGCTGGTGCCAGATCGCCGGGTGCAGGTGGGCGCGCAGACCTCACGCGGTATCGAGGCGTCGTTGAACTGGAACTTCGCGCCGCACTGGACGTTGGATGCCAACGCCACGGTGCTGAAGGCCGAGTTCGAGGACTTCCTGGAGACGGCCGGTTCGCCGCCGATGCTGGTGTCGCGCGATGGCAACGTGCCGCCGAACGTGGCCGAACGCCTGGCCAATGTGTGGTTGAGCTGGCGGTTCGCGCCGGACTGGAGCGCGGCGGGTGGCGTTCGCTATGTCGGCAAGCGCTACGCCGACAATGCCAATACGCTGGAATTGCCCGGCTACAGCACCACCGATCTGGCGCTGACCTGGCAGGCAGCACCGCGCACGCGGCTGACCGCTCGCCTGTTCAACTTGTTCGACAAGGCGTACTACGCCACGGCGTACTACACCAGTACACAGTGGCTGCTGGGCGCGGATCGCCGCGTCGAGTTCACCGTCGATCATCGCTTCTGAGGACGCGCACCATGTCGCTGCGATCCACCGCCAAGCGCTGGACCTACCTGGTGCACCGCTGGCTGGGCATCGGCGGATGCCTGCTGATGCTGTTGTGGTTCGTCAGCGGGTTGGTGATGTTGTTCATCGGCTACCCGAAGCTGACGCCCGGTGAACGTCTGGCGGCATTGCCGGTGCTGCCGGAGGCCCACGATCTGCACGGGCTGTCGGTGCTGCCTGCCGCCGTGCAGGCCGAGCCGGAGGCCGTGGCACTGACCACGCTGCGCGGCGAGCCGGCGTATGTGGTGCGCGCGGGAAGCAACGTGGGGGCGTGGTCAGCCGTCACTGGCCAGGCCCTGCTGCCGGTGTCGGCACAGCGCGCCGAAGCATCGGCGGCACAGTTCGCCGGCGGTCCGGCCTTCGTTGGTGCGATGCGGGTGGACGAGGATCGCTGGACGCATTCGCGCGCGCTGGACGCGCACCGGCCGCTGTACCGGGTGGAGGTGGGGGGCGCACAGCCCGGTGACCTGTATGTGTCCTCGCGCACCGGTGAAGTGGTGCTGGACGCACCGCATGTGCAGCAGCGCTGGAACTATGTGGGGGCCTGGCTGCACTGGCTGTATTTCCTGCGCATGCAGTCGGTGGATCCGGTGTGGACGTGGGTGGTGATCGTGCTGTCCGCGCTGTGCACGGTGGCGGCGGTCAGCGGGATCGTGGTGGGGGTATGGCGCTGGCGTTTCCGTGGGCACTATCGCTCGGGTGCGAAGACACCGTATGTCGAGCCGTGGATGCGCTGGCACCATCTGATCGGACTGGTGGCGGCCGCCTTCGTTTTTACCTGGATCTTCAGCGGGCTGATGTCGATGAATCCATTGGGGGTCTTCAGCAGCACGCGCGAGGCGATCGACAGCGGACGCTATCGCGGTGGTGCGGTGGCGGTGGATGGCGCATTGGGTGCACCAGCGGCGCTACTGGCGGTGGCCGACGCTACGCGGTTCAAGCCGGTGGAGATCCAGTGGCGGCGCATCGGTGGTGAACTGTTTGCGGTGCTGCTGGATGGACAAGGCGATACCCGCATCGTGTCCCAGGTTGAAGGGCGGTTGCAGGTTGCGCGCGTGTTGCCCGCAGAGTGGCTGCAGCAGAAGGCAGGGGCGATGTCCGACGTGCCGATGCAGGGTTTCGCAGTCCAGCAAGCGCCGGATGCGTACTTCTATCCGCGTGCACCGGAGGCCATGAATGGTGCGGCGGTGCGCCGCTTCCCGGTGGCAGTGGTGGACTTCGACGATGCCGAGGCGACGCGTGTCTATCTCGATCTGGCCACCGGCGACCCGTTGCTGACGATGGGGCATCGGGAACGGGTGGGGCGCTGGCTGTTCTACTTCCTGCACAGCTGGGACCTACCGGCGATGTTGCGCCAGGAAGGTGCCCGGCTGGCTGTGTTGCTGCTGCTGAGCGCTGCTGGCACGGCGTTGTGCGCGACGGCCACGGTGATCGGCTATCGCCGGTTGCGGATGAAGGTGCGGCGGCGCTGATGCAGCTGGTTAGACCCGTAGCCAACGTGTGGACACAGCCACCAGCAACAAGGCCACGGCCACGCCGATGAACGCAGCGATCAGGCCGAAATGATTGGCGGCGAAGCCGATCAAGGCAGGCCCGGCGAGGATGCCGGCAAAGCCCAGCGTGGATACTGCAGTGATCGCCAGCGCGCCGGGCATGCGGGTCTGGTGGCCGGCCAGTGAGAACAGCGCCGGTGCGATGTTGGCGCAGCCGAGGCCGACCAGCACATAGCCGATCAGCGACGCCTGCCACGGCGTGACCAGGGTCAACACCAGCACGCCCGCGGCGGCGAGCAGGGCGCCAAATACGATCGCGCGCTCACGGCCCACACACGCTACCAGCGCATCGCCGAACAGGCGTGCGACGGTCATGGTCAGGGTGAAGGTCACATAGCCGATACCGGCAATGCTGGCATCGACGCGACGCACATCGCTGAGGAAGACCGCGCTCCAGTCCAGCATCGCGCCTTCGCCGAGGAAAGCGACGAACGCCAGCACGCCGATGAACAGCACGATGCCGTGCGGAATGGCCAGCATCGGTGTGTCGTGCGGCATGCGCTCGCTGTGCCAGTAGGCCGCCGACAACAGCATCACCAGCAGCATGGCGCCCACGCCGATCAGCACCGATGCCAGTGGCGGCAGCTGTGCGGACAGCAGCACGGTCATGGTTGCCGCGCCGAGGAAACCACCGATGCTGAAGAAGGCATGGAAGCCGGACATCATCACGCGTCGTGATTCGCGCTCAACGATGACGGCCTGCACGTTCATCGTGCAGTCCATCGCGCCCACGGCGGCGCCGAACACGAACAGCACCAGCCCCAGCGTCCAGGCCGAACCGGCCAGCGCCAGGCCGGGTACGGTCAGGCAGATCAGCAGGCTGCTGGCCACCATCACCCGCCGGCAGCCCAGGCGTGCGGCCAGTACACCGGACAGCGGCATGGCCAGCAGCGAACCGGCACCGAGGCAGAGCAGCACCAGGCCCAGCGTAGCGTCGTTGATGTCGGTGCGCGCCTTGGCGAACGGCACCAGTGTTGCCCACAACGCCGTGGCGAAACCGGGAATGAAGAATGCAGCGCGGGTCGCGTGCTGTTCGGCACGCGCGCGGTTGGCGAGGGACATGAGCGGTACGGTCAGGGCGGGGTGGGGTGTACCGCGATACCGGCGGCGCGGAAGCGCGCGGCCAGTGCGGGCGGTGCGGTGGTGGTCAGCACCAGGTCGTCGATCTCGTCCAGGCTGGCGATCTGCCAGTTGCCGCGGGCACCGAGTTTTTCTGTGGTGGCAGCGACGATGACGCGGCTGCTGCAGGCCACCATCGCGCGCTTGAGCGTGGCTTCTTCCGCATCCATCGCCCACACGCCGGTGTCGCCATCCACCGCGCAGGGGCCGGGCAGGTACACGTCGGCGCGCAGGCGCTGCACCTGGGCCAGTGCTTCGGCACCGACTGCACCGCCGCCGCTGGCGAGGCGGCCGCCGATCAGCTGCACCGAAGTGCCTTCGAGCATGCTGGCAGCGGTGGCGATCTGCGGCGCGTTGGTGATCACCGTCAGACCGAGGGCGGCCGGCAGCTGCTGGGCGATGGCCAGGTTGGTCGAGCCGGCATCGAGCAGTACGACCTGGCCGGGCTGCAGCAGCGCGCAGACGCGGGTGGCCAGTTCGGCCTTGTCGCCACGGTCGCGGGTCAGTCGCTCGCGTAGCGGGCGTTCCTTTGGCGGCGGCAGCACGGCGCCCCCGTAGACACGCTGGCACAGGCCTTGGGCGGCCAGCTCGCGCAGATCGCGCCGGATCGAATCCTCGGAAACCGCATAGCGGTGCGCCAGTTCAGCGGCCACCACACGGCCCTGTTGGCGCAGTTCGTCGAGGATCAGCTGGGTGCGCTGGGCGGGGAGGGGGCTGGGATCGGAGCTCATGCTGCAAGTCTGCATGTTCGTGCATTAACGTGCAACAACGTGCATTCGGCCGGGTGGACACAGAACGGCTGGACTGCCGGTGAACCTGCCCGCGTCCGGGTCTATGGATCACCTTCGTGGCCCGGCATCATGGCGGGGCACATGGCATGGAATCCCCGATGTCCCCCACCGTTCACCGAAAGCTGCGCATCGGCGTGGACCAGTACACCGGCCAGAAAGTGGTCGACCAGCAGTTCCACGAATGCGACTTTTCCGGCGCTGACCTCACCGCCACCGAGTTCATCAACTGCAGCTTCTATGACGCTGAAAACCGCGCCGGTTGCCGTTTCAACGGCGCCACATTGAAGGAAGCCAGCTTCCGTAGTTGCGACATCAGCATGTGCCACTTCAGTTTCATCAAGGCGCTGGGCCTGGAGATCAGCGAGTGCCGTGCGCAGGGCGCGGACTTCAGCAACGCCAGCTTCATGAACCAGATCACCACGCGCAGCTGGTTCTGCAGCGCCTTCATCAAGAAGTCGAACCTGCGCTACGCGAACTTCTCGCGGGTGACGCTGGAGAAGTGCGAACTGTGGGAGAACCGCTGGGACGGCGCCAACGTGAGCGGTGCCAGTTTCGCAGGATCGGATCTGTCCGGGGGCCAGTTCGAGGGTATCGACTGGAACAGCGCCAACTTCACCGACTGCAACCTGACCAACTCGGAGCTGGGCGAGCTGGACCTGCCCAGCACCAATCTGCGCGGCGCCACGCTGGATGTGCAGCAGGTGGCGCTGTTGATGCAGCGCATCGGCATTACCGTGGTGCCGTAGACATCATCCGGCGTACGCCACCCAGCCCTTGAAGCTGAAGCCGGCATAGAACAGCTCCACGTCGTTGAAGCCGGCCTCCTGCAGCAGCGCGACTTCCTGCTCGGGCGCCAGCAGCGGCAGCCGCTCCGCAATTGCTTCGATCGCGCGCTGCGCCTCGGCGTGGGCAACCCCCGAGGCTTCGGCGAACGCCGCGTAGCGCTGCAACCAGCGCAGCTTGCCGACCGGATCCTGCGGCACGCTGTGGTGGGCGACAACCAGAGGGGCACCCTGGCGCAGTCGCTTGTGTAGTTCACGCAACGTATGCAGGCGTTGCGTGGCGTCGAGGAAGTGCAGGGTCAGCAGGCAGCTGGCACCATCGAAGCGCACATCCGGGGCATCGTCGATGTAGCCTTCCAGCAGCTCAACGCGTGCGTTCAATGTGCCCAGTGTCTGCTCGGCCAGGGCCAGCATCGGCGCGGCCGGGTCCACGCCCAGCAACTGCCAGCCCGGTTGCGCCTCGGCGAAGGCCTTCAGTTCCAGCCCGCCACCGGCACCCAGCACCAGCACGCGGCCCTGCGCAGGGACACGTTCGGCCAGCAGCAGGCGGCTCATCTGCTGCAACGCGAAGAAGCCGGGCACCTGGCGCAGCGGCGCTTCGGCATAGCGGGCCACCGCCTGCGGATCGGAGAACGTGGACATGCGCGGATTCCTGCGGCGGGGACATACCACTGTAGCGCGCCGTGCAAGCGCCTTGGAGGCAGGATACTGCCGCCTGCGCTGGCCGGTTCGCAACCAGCTCAGCGCAGTTCCCGCGCCAGTACCTGCCAGATCCTCGGGTCCTGGCACTGCGAAACGTTGAAACGTACATAGTCGGCCGCGCGCTGCGACTGACTGAACGCGTTGCCCGGTGCCAGCACGATGCCCTCGCGCAGGCATTGCCGGGCCAGTGCGGCGGCATCGCGGCCATCGGGCAGCTGGCACCACAGGAAGAGCCCGGCTTCCGGCTGCAGCCACGGCGTGATGCCCAGCGCCTGCAGCTTCCGCAGCGTGTGCCGGCGCGCATCGGCCAGCCGCGAACGCACCGACTGCATGTGGCGGCGGTAGCCGCTGTCGGTCAGCGCGATGTGCATCAACTGCATCGCCAGGTGACCGCCACCGAAGCTGGTGGCCAGCTTCAGGTCGGTCAGCGCCTCGATCCATTCGTGGCGGGCAGCGATGTAGCCGCAGCGCGATGCAGCCGACAGTGTTTTGGAGAAGCTGCCGACGTGGATCACCCGCGACAGTCCATCGAGCGCGGCCAGTCGCGGTGCAGGCTGCAGTTCAAAGTCGGCGAAGATGTCATCCTCAACGATGATCAGTTCGCTGCGTTCGGCCAGGCCCAGCAGGCGATGGGCAGTGCTGGCCGACAATATGGCGCCGGTCGGGTTGTGCAGGCCGGAATTGGTGATGTACAGCCGCGGCGAATGCGCCTGCAGTGCCTGCGCGAACGCTTCCAGGTCCGGGCCGCTGTGCGTGTACGGCACACCGATGGCCTGCACCTGGTGTGCCTTCAGCAACGCGTGGTAGTTGAAGTAGCTGGGGTCATCGACCAGCACGCAGTCGCCGGGCTTGAGCAGGAAACGGCAGATCAGCTCGACCGAATGCGTGCCCGATTCGGTCAGCAGGATCTGTTCCATCGGCGCATCGATGCCCACTGCGGCCGAACGCCGTTGCAGCAACTGGCGCAGCGCAGGCAGGCCGAGCGGCCCGGCGTAGTCGACCAGTTGTGATGCATCGGCGCGCGCCAGCCGGCGCAGGCCACGACGCATGCCGTCGTGGTACAGCCAATCGCTGGGCATCCAGCCACAGCCCGGTTTGAGGTGACCGGCCGGTGTTTCCAGCGATTGCCGTGATACCCACAGCGGATCCACCGCGCGGTCCAGCCGCGGCTCCATCTCGGCCAGCGCCAGCGGTGCCGCCGGGCCACTGACGTAGAAGCCCGAACCTGCGCGAGCGCTGATCAGGCCTTCGGCGGCCAGGCGCTCGTAGGCCTCGACCACGGTGGAGACCGAAACCCCCATCGCCGCCGCCTGCGCACGTACCGAGGGCAGGCGGGAGCCGGGGCCATCCACTCGCGCACCGATGCGGGTGCGGACGGTCTGGATGACCGATTCGATGCGGGTGAGCGAACGTGGCATGGCGGAACCGTAGTGGAAGTGTGGGCAGTACAGTTACTTGCGACTGTACTGGATTGTAGCTGGGGTCGTTCCGCGCTGGATGCTTCCATACAGGTCCAGCCGGGCATCGTCCGGCACCTTCAGGAGTACAGGCGTGGAACGGTCGGCGAGTGGTTGGATCAATGGCTTCATCGGCGTGGTGATTTTCGCGGGCTCGTTGCCGGCTACCCGCCTGGCAGTGCTGCAGCTGGACGCCGGATTCGTCACCGCTGCGCGTGCCACCATTGCCGCCGTGCTGGGCGTCAGCCTGTTGTTGCTGCTGCGCCAGCCGCGTCCGCAGCGCACCGATCTGGCGGGCCTGGCCGTGGTCAGTCTCGGCGTGGTGGTCGGCTTTCCACTGCTGACCGCGCTGGCCCTTCGCCACGCTTCATCGGCACACACCATCGTGTTCCTCGGCCTGCTGCCGCTGAGTACTGCTGTGTTCGGTGTACTGCGCGGTGGCGATCGGCCGCGCCCGGCGTTCTGGTTGTTCTCGCTGCTGGGCAGTGCCTGCGTGGTCGGCTATGCGGTACGCAACGGCATCGAGGCCTCGCTTCAGGCTGACCTGCTGATGCTGGCGGCGATCGTGGTGTGTGGGCTGGGCTATGCCGAAGGTGGTCGACTTGCCCGCCATCTCGGCGGTTGGCAGGTGATCAGCTGGGCGCTGCTGTTGGCGCTGCCAGTGATGTTGCCGTTGGCGGTGCTGATGCGGCCGGCGTCATTCGCGGCGGTCGGGGCATCCGCGTGGTGGGCGCTGGGCTATGTCGCTGTGTTCAGCATGCTGATCGGTTTCCTGTTCTGGTATCGCGGGCTGGCCCAGGGCGGGATTGCCGCAGTTGGCCAGCTGCAGCTGTTGCAACCGTTCTTCGGCCTGGCCCTGGCTGCGCTGCTGCTGCACGAGTCGGTCAGCCTCAGCATGGTGCTGGTGACCGTGGTCGCGGTGATCTGCGTGGCAGGCGCGCGCCGCTTCAGCCGCTGAGCGAAAAAGGGGACGGAGGGGATTAAGTCGTAATTAGCCCTACTGTGCCTGAAACGACTTAATCCCCTCCGTCCCCTTTTCCGGGTGGCCGCGGAACAGATGCGCAACGGCATAGTCGATGAACACCCGCAGGCGTGCACTGGGATGGCGCCCACCGGGCCATAGCAACGAGAACTGCCCCTGGTGCGTGGGCAGTGCAGGCAGTACCCGTTGCAGGCGGCCATCGGCCAGCGCGTCGGCTGCGAGGAAGTCAGGCATCCAGGCCAGGCCCATGCAACCGATCGCAGCGGCCAGCACGGCTTCCATGTTGTTGCAGGTCATCGCGGTGGGAAGGCGCGCTCCAGCATCACCTTCGATGCCCGGCAGCTGCCACGGGTGCAGCTTTCCGGTGGTGGGGTAACGGAAGCGCAGCGCGGTATGCAGGCGCAGCTCGCTCACATCACCGGGCGTGCCATGGGCCTGCAGATAGCCCGGCGCCGCACTGAGGATGAAACGGAAGCCGCCCAGCCGCCGTGCGGTCAGGCTGGAATCGGCCAGTTCACCGCTGCGTATCACCGCGTCGAGGCCTTCGCTGACCACATCGACGATGCGGTCGTTGAAGTCCAGTTCCAGCTGCACCTGAGGGTAGCGCTGCTGGAACCCCGGCAGTACCGGCAACAGGAAGCGGTAGCCGATGGTGGGCAGGCCGATGCGCAGCAGTCCACTCGGGGCGTGCTGGCGCTGCGCCAGATCCGCCTGCGCTTCGGAAAGCTCGTCCAGTGCACGCCGGCAGCGCTGCAGCAGCAGTTCGCCTTCGTCGGTGAGGTGCACGCGGCGGGTGGTGCGCTGGAACAGGCGCGTGCCGAGTTCCTGTTCAAGGCGGGCGATGCGCTTGCCCACGGCCGACGCGGAGAGGCCGAGGACGCGAGCGGCGCCGACGATGCTGCCTGCTTCGGCGGTACGGACGAAGGCCAGCAGGGTAGAGATGGAATCCATGCGGGGCATGATTACGGAACGATGGGCCGTAATCAACGTCCATCGAGCCTGTTTTTCAGGAATAGCGGCCTGTCCATCATCAATGCCCCTGATGGATGGAGGCCCGCATGGCCCCGGTTTCGATGCTTCCCGTACCTTCCCACACGCAGCAGCGCTGGGCGCTGCTTGCCGTCTGCCTGGCCGCGCTGGCGCTGCCGTTGTCCTTCTCGGCCGGTGCCGTCGCGGTGCCGGCGCTGGCCCGTTCCGCGGCGTCGTCGCCCACCGCGCTGGCCTGGGTGACCAATGCGTTCATGCTCACCTTCGGCAGCCTGTTGCTCGCTGCCGGTGGCCTGGCCGACCGCTATGGTCGGCGGCGGCTGTTCCTGCTGGGTACGGCGGGCTTCAGCATCGCCACTGCCGTCGTCTGCCTTGCGCCCACGCTGCTGTGGCTGGATCTGGCGCGCGGGCTGCAGGGCGTTGCCGCTGCAGCGGCGCTAGCGTCCGGCACCGCTGCGCTGGCGCATGCCTGGCAGGGCCCGGTGCGTGCCCGTGTGTTCGCCCTGCTGGGCACCACATTCGGTGCGGGGCTGGCGCTGGGGCCGCTCCTCGCCGGTCTGCTGTTGCAGGCATTGGGATGGCGCAGTGTGTTCGCCGTAGGCGGTGTACTGACGCTGGCGGCCTTCGCAGTGGGCGCGCGCGTGTTGCCCGAAAGCCATGGCGAACGCGGGCGGCTGGATGTCGGCGGCATGCTGGGCTTCAGCCTGATGCTGGCGGCGTTGACCCTGGCCCTGCTGTGGCTGGGTGAATTCGGCCTGCATGCCATGCGCGTGCAACTGGGGCTGTTGGCGACGCTGCTGCTGGGTGGGGTGTTCGTATGCATCGAACGGCTGCACCGCTCACCGTTGCTGGACCTCTCACTGTTCTCGCAACCTGCGTTCCTGGGTGTCCAGCTGCTGCCGGTCGCAACCTGCTTCGGCTACGTAGTGCTGCTGGTGGTACTGCCTCTGCAGCTGCTGGGTGTGCACGGACAGAGCGCGACCCTGGTGGGGCTGCAGATGCTGGCCCTGTCCGCGCCGATGCTGGTGCTGCCGATGCTGGCCGCGCGCTGGGCGGAGCGCGTTGGAAGTGCGCGGCTGTGTACGCTGGGCCTGCTGGTCTGTGCCTCTGGGTTGTACCTGTTGTCGCGCCACGCATCGCATCCGTCGCCCTCGCAGTGGGTCCCGTTGCTGATGCTGATCGGCGCTGGAACGGCCTTGCCGTGGGGCTTGATGGATGGGCTGTCGGTCAGTGTGGTGCCGGTGCAGCGTGCGGGCATGGCCGCCGGCATTTTCGGAACCGTGCGGGTGGCCGGTGAAGGCATCGCATTGGCCGCAGTTACTGCCTTGCTTGCGCTGCTGATCGGCCACCAGCTGCAGGGAGCATCACCCGCATCGTTGGCGCGCGCCGGTGCCTATCTGGCGACGGGTGCGCATGCACAGGCACAGGCACTGCTTCCTGCGATGAGCGGCGCACAGCTGCAGCAGGCCAGTGCCGAGGCGCTGGCGATACTGCTGCGTGTCCTGGCGCTGCTGACCGCCGCATGCGCTGTGCTGTTGCACCTGCTGCTGCGGCGGCCAGCGTTGGCTGTGATCAGAACCGATAGCTGATGGTGCCGGTCACCACGCGCGGGTAGCCGGCGAAGCAGTCGCCAAAAGTGCGGCACGGCGCGTAGTAGCGCTTGCCGGTGAGGTTGGTGATGTTCAATGCCATCGTCCAGTCGGTCACCTGCACTTCCAGCAATGCATCGGCCAGCGTATAGCTGGGCGTGATGATGCGCCCGCCATTGCCCAGCGACACCGTATTGCCGACATGGCGCACGCCCAGGCCCAGGCGCAGGCGTGCGGCATCATCCAGCTGGAAGCCCTTCGACACCCATGCCGAGGCCAGGTCCTGCGGGGTGTCGTTGAGGCGCTGGCCCACTTCCAATGCGAAGTTGCTGCGGCTGACCTCAGCCTCGTTGCGCGCAACGGCAGCGGTGACCGTCAGGTCGTTGGCGAACTGGAACTGGCCTTCCAGCTCCACGCCCTTGGAGCGGATCTGCCCGGTCTGCACCACGTTCAGCACATTGTCCGGATCGTTGGTCTGGCGATTGGTTTCGGTGATGCGGTACGCCGCCAGCGTCAGCAGCAGGTTGCGCGCGGGTTGCCACTTGATGCCGGCCTCGGACTGGCGCCCGCGCATCGGCTTGAAGGCGTTGCCGAACAGATCCTGCCCGGACACCGGCAGGAATGACTCGCTGTAGCTCAGGTAGGGCGAAACGCCCGCGCCAAGTTCGCCGATCAGCCCGGCGCGGTAGGTGGTGGCGTTGTCGGTCTGGCTGGGTTGGCCTTCGGTCTTCGAGCGTGCATGGTCGCGGCGCGCGCCCAGCACCAGCGAGACGCGGTCGGCCCAGCGGATCTGGTCCTGCACATAGACACCCAGCTGGGTGGAGGTCTGGTCCGGCTGACGATCCCAGCCACGCACGATCGGTGCGACCGATACCGGAGTGTAGACGTCGATCGGCGTGCCGGTGGCGTCCAGCCGCTGCAGCTGCTCTTTGTACTGGCTGTAGTCCACGCCGGCCAGCAGCAGATGCTGGAAGGCACCGGTGGCGAAGTCGAACTGCAGCGCATTGTCGGCGCTGAAGATCTGCACGTCGGGGCGGGTGCCGTAGGCAGTGCGGTTGACCACGCGCCGCTCGGCGTCGATGAAGGGATCAGCCGGATTGCTGTAACTGTCGACGTACATCTGCTGCAGGGTGGTCCTGCCATCGATGTAACGCACTGCCGAGCGCAGGCTGAGCGTGTCGTTGAAGCTGTGGTCGAACAGCGCGGTCAGGCTGTACACACGCGAGTCGATGCGGTCGAAGCCGGGATCGCCGATGAAGGTGGACGGGTCGAGGCGGCGTCCGGGCGGGGCCAGCAGGGTCGCAGCCAGCGGCAGGAACTGCTGGCTGGAGCCGGTCTTGTCATGCTGATAGCTGGCCAGCAGGGTCAAGGTGCTGCGTTCGCCGCGCCAGCTGATCGACGGTGCCAGATAGACGCGGTCATCCTTCAATACATCGGTCTGCATGTTCGATTCACGCACCAGCCCGACGAAGCGGCCGGCAAGTGTGCCGGCATCGTTCAATGCGCCGCCGATGTCACCCTGCAGCTGCCTGCGGTCGAAACTGCCGAGCTGCACGCCGACCTCGCCGTTGAGGGCACCGAAGGCCGGGCGCTTGCTCATCGCATTGATGATGCCGCCGGTGGCGCCGGCACCGTACAGCACCGAGGACGGGCCGCGCAGCACTTCCACCCGTTCCAGGCCATAGGTTTCCGGGCGGGCGAGGGGACTGAAACCGTAGCTGCGGCGCAGGCCATCCTGGTACTGCACCGGGTCCAGCCCGCGCACCGAGGTGGCATCGTTGCGGGTATCCAGGCCCCAGGCATCGGCGGTGACGCCGGCGCTGTAGCGCAGCACTTCCTGCAGGTTGTGCGCGCCGCGATCGGTGAACAGCTGCTGGGTGACCACGCTGATCGCCTGCGGTGTCTCGGTCAGGGCGGTGTCGGTCTTGGTCGCGGTGCTGGCCCGCTCGGCCACCACCGTTACCCTGTCCAGGGTGCGCGCCGCCGGGGTGTCCTGGGCCTGGGCGATGGCCGAGGCCAGCAGGGTGGGCAGGGCGAGCGTGTACAGCAGCGGACGCAACGGCAGAGCGGGCATCGGGAGTGATCCGGGAAGGGCGGTGACGGCGGATTATCCGGATGCTCGCCCGCAAATACAAATGATTCCCAAGTGCGATTGAGGTGCCTGAGCCCAGCGTCAGGGCAGGCCGTCCGTCGCGCCGCGGATGCTCATCCAGGCGCCGCCACCGGGGGCGCTGCCGGCGCGGACACGGAAGCCGTGCAGGCCGGCAATGGCGGCCACGATCGACAGGCCCAGGCCGAATCCAGGCCCCTGGCCGGCGCTGCTGCTGCCACGGAAGAAGCGCTGGTAGATCAGCGTGCGGTCCTGTGGCGGAATGCCCGGCCCGTTGTCGATCACATCGATCCTCGGGGCGCCGTGATCATCGACCGCACGCAGCAGGATGCGGCCGTGTGCAGGGGTGAACTGCAGGGCATTGGACAGCAGGTTGGCCAGCGCTTCGAACAGCAGCTCGCGGTCTCCACGCAGCGGGCCCACCTTCGGGTCCACCTGCAGTTCCAGCAGCTGTTGCTTCTCTTCGGCCAGCGGCAGGTAGAACTGGTGAAGTTCCTGCAGCAGATCGGCGATGTCCACCGCGTCGAAGGCCGAACGTCGCTGGTGGCTCTCCAGCTCGGATACCCGCAGCAGCGCGGCGAAGCGCGCCATCAGCATGTCGGTCTCGGCCAGCGCCTTGTCCAGTGGATCGGCATGCGGGTTCTGTTCGTCCAGGCCCACGCGCATGCGGTACAGATGCGCGCGCAGGCGGGTCAGCGGGGTGCGCAGATCGTGGGCGATGCTGTCGCAGACTCCTTTGACTTCGGTCATCAGCTGTTCGATGCGTTCCAGCATGGCATTGACGATGCTCGACAGCCGATCGATCTCGTCGCGACGGCTGGAGACCGGCAGGCGCTGGCCGAGGTCGCCGGCAACAATTCGGTTGGTGGCCGCTTCGATCTGCTGGATACGTTTCAACGGGCGCCGACGCAGCAGATGCCAGCCCACCAGGCCGGGAATGACGGTCAGCGACACGCCCCACAGCAGTGCATCAAGGATGATGCTGTTGACCGCCATGAGCTTGCCATTCTGGCGTACGAATACCAGCGTGCGGCCATCGCGGGTCACCACGCCGAGCGCACTGCCGCCGTTGTCGTGGCGGCCATCGGCCAGCGTCCAACCGTCCACCGCATGCGAGTTGCCATCCAGCGGCAGTCCCTCGGGGATCGCTGTCAGCGGGCCCGCCATCGGCATGCCGGCCTTGTCGAACAACCCATAGGTATAGACCTGGTGCAGATCGAAGCGCTGGCTGTCGCGCAATGCTTCATCCAGTGCCGGCCCGTCGAAGCTCATGAACAGGTGGGCGCGCTGCTGCAGGCCCGATTCGGTCAGGTCACTGAGGTAGTCCGAGATGCGCCAGTACATCACGCCCAGCAGCAGGCTCGACCACGCCACGAACAGAATGCAGTACAGGCCCAGCAGCCTGCTGCTGGAGGAACGCCAGTGGTCAGGATTGCGCGTCGAAGACATAGCCGGTTCCACGGACGGTCATGATCGGCTGCGGCCGGCCGGGTTGTTCGATGCGTTTGCGCACGCGACCGATATGCACGTCGATCAGGTTGGTACCCGGATCGAAGTGGTAGCCCCAGACTTCCTGGAACAGCATGCTGCGGGTGACCACCTGGCCGGCGTTGCGGACCAGGAATTCGAGCAACTTGAACTCGGTCGGCAGCAGCGCGATTTCATCCCCGCCGCGTCGCGCCGAACGGGTCATCAGGTCCAGTTCCAGGTCGCCGGCACGCAGCACGTTGTCGATGGCGCCAGTCGGGCCCTGACGCCGGATCAGCACTTCCACGCGTGCAGCCATCTCGTCCGAAGCGAAGGGCTTGGTCAGGTAGTCGTCGCCGCCGGCGCGCAGGCCACGCACGCGTTCATCCACGTCCGACAGTGCGCTGATCATCAGCACCGGCGTGGTGATGCCTTCACGGCGCAGCGTGGTGACCAGGGCCAGCCCGTCGATGCCGGGCAGCATGCGGTCCAGGGTGATCACCGCGTAGTCGCCTGCACGTGCCAGCGCCAGGCCGTTGCTGCCGTCGCTGGCCAGGTCCACGTCGAAGCCGTGGCTGCGCAGTTCGGTGGCGATCTCCTCGGCGGTGACAAGATCGTCCTCGATGGTGAGTACGCGCGGCATGGGCCAGTGTGCAGAGTGGGACAGGGGCATCCTCGCAATCGTGGGCAGCGACTGCAAATGAAAAATGTTTCATGCGCGATTTAGCAGGATCGTGCCGCCACGTCTTCTATATTCGGCGCCGAACGCTCCCCCACGCGTGGAACCCTGCAGCCGATGATCCTTCCGAACCCCTCCCGTCCGTACCGTGCCTGGCGGCTGCCGCGAACCGCGGGCCTGCCGCTGCTGGCGCTTGCCCTGGCGGGCCTGCTCAGCGCCTGCGGCAAGGACGCGCCCAAGCCCGGCGCCGCGGCACCGGAGGTGACCGTGCTGACCCTGCGCAGCCAGCCGCTGGCACTGCAGCAGGAACTACCCGGGCGCAGCGTCGCCTCGCAGGAATCGGACGTGCGCCCGCAGGTCGATGGCGTGCTGGTGAGGCGGTTGTTCGAGCAGGGCCAGTGGGTGAAGGCCGGGCAGCCACTGTTCCAGATCGAGCCCGCGCTGTACCAGGCGGCGCTGAACGAGGCGCAGGCCAACCTGAAGACCGCCGAGGCCGCTGCGGTGACCGCGCGCCTGCGGGCGCAGCGCATGCAGGCGCTGGGCAAGGACCAGCTGGCCGCGCGCCAGGACGTGGACGATGCGATCGCCAGCGACCAGCAGGCTGCCGCCGCGGCGCAGGCCGCACAGGCGGCACGTGACACCGCCAGCACACGGCTGGGGTTTGCCACGGTGACCTCGCCGATTGCCGGGCGCATCGGCCGCGCGCTGTTCACGCCGGGGGCGCTGGTCACCTCGGGCCAGGCCGATCCACTGGCACGGGTGCAGCAGATGGACCCGATGAACGTGGACATCACCCAGTCCAGCAATGAGTACCTGGCACTGCGCCGCGCCATCGCCGACGGTGGCGTGCAGGCCGACACAGCACCGGTGCGGCTGCGCCTGTCCGATGGCACCGACTACCCGCTGCCCGGCACGCTGGAATTCGCCGACGTGGACGTGCAGCAGGAAACCGGCAGCATCACCCTGCGGGCGCGTTTCCCCAATCCGGATGGGCAGCTGCTGCCGGGCATGTATGTGCGCGCATTGGTGGGGCAGGGGACCCGCCAGCAGGCGCTGCTGGTGCCACAGGCCGCGGTCGATCGCAGCCCCAAGGGCGAGGCGCAGGCGTGGCTGGTGGACAAGGACGGCAAGGCGCGGCTGCGCCTGTTCCGCACCGCGCGTGCGGTGGGCGATCAGTGGCTGGTGCTCGATGGCCTGGCCGCCGGTGAGCAGGTGGTGGTAGCCGGCGCGCAGGGCCTGGCCGATGGCATGACGGTACGGGTGAAGCCTGCACCGGCACCGGCCGGGAAGGACTGAGCAGATGCTGCCGCGCTTCTTCATCCATCGCCCGGTATTCGCCTGGGTCCTGGCGATCTGCATCATGGCCTTCGGCACCATCGCGGTGACCCAGCTGCCGGTGGAGCAGTACCCGGACATCGCACCACCGCAGGTCAACATCACCGCGAACTACACCGGTGCCTCGGCGCAGACGGTGGAAGACAGCGTCACCCAGGTAATCGAACAGCAGATCAAGGGCATCGATCACCTGTTGTATTTCTCATCGACCAGTTCGTCATCGGGGCAGGCGCGCATCACGGTCACCTTCGACCAGAGCGCCAACCCGGATATTGCCCAGGTGCAGGTGCAGAACAGTGTCAACCAGGCCATCAACCGGCTGCCGCAGGAAGTGCAGCAGCAGGGCGTGACGGTGGCCAAGTCGCAGGGCGACTCGCTGATGGTGGTCTCGCTGTACGACACCAGCCGGCGCATGGAGCGCGTGGACGTCTCCGATTTCCTGGTCAGCAACGTGCAGGATCCGATCAGCCGCATTCCCGGTGTCGGCGAGATCAACGTGTTCGGCTCGGCTTACGCAATGCGCGTGTGGCTGGACCCGCACAAGCTGCGCGCCTATGACCTGATGCCGTCGGACGTGCGCGCTGCGATCCAGGCGCAGAACACGCAGGTGACGGCGGGTGAGCTGGGCGCGATGCCGTCCAGCCCGACGCAGAGCCTCAACGCTACGGTGACCGCGCAGTCGCGCCTGCAGACCCCCGAGCAGTTCCGCGCGATCATCCTGCGCACGCTGCCCAATGGTGCTGCGGTGTTGCTGGGTGACGTCGCACGGGTCGAGATCGGCGCGGAGAACTACCAGACCAGCAGCTATCTCAACGGTTATCCGGCGGCCGGCTTCTCGGTCACCCTGGCCTCGGGTGCCAACGCATTGGCTACTGCCGATGCAGTGCGCGCGGAGATCGAACGGCTGCGGCCGACTTTCCCGCCGGGGTTGCAGGTGGCCTATCCGCGTGACAGCACGCCGTTCGTGCGGGTCTCGATCGAGGGGGTCATCCACACCCTGATCGAAGCCATCGTGCTGGTGGTGGTGGTGATGTTCCTGTTCCTGCAGAACCTGCGCGCCACGCTGATCCCGGCGATTACCGTGCCGGTGGTGCTGCTGGGTACCTTCGGCGTGCTGGCCGTTGCCGGATTCACCATCAACACGTTGACGTTGTTCGCGATGGTGCTGGCGATCGGCCTGCTGGTCGACGATGCGATCGTGGTGGTGGAGAACGTGGAGCGCATCATCCACGAAGAACATCTGCCACCGCGCGAAGCGACCGAAAAGTCGATGGGCGAGATCACCGGCGCATTGATCGGCATCACCGTGGTACTGGGTGCGGTGTTCCTGCCGATGGCGCTGTTCGGCGGTTCCACCGGCATCATCTACCGGCAGTTCTCGATCACCATCGCATCTGCCATGGCATTGTCGGCGCTGGTGGCGCTGACGCTGACCCCGGCGCTGTGCGCGACCCTGCTCAAGCCGTCTTCGGCGCAGAAACCGCAGGGCCGCTTCTTCCGGGCGTTCAACCGCGGCGTCGAGCGCAGCCAGCTGGCCTACCAGGGCAGACTCGGCGGCGTCGTCTCCCGGCCGCGGCGCTGGATGGCGTTCTACCTGCTGCTGGTGATCGCCATGGTAGCGCTGTACGCGCGCATGCCCACCGGCTTCCTGCCGGTGGAGGACCAAGGCCAGGTGACCTTCCAGTTCTCCACGCCGGAGGGCACGCCGATGGCGCGTACCGAGGCGCTGGGCGAACAGATCAGCCGCTACTTCATGGAGCACGAGAAGCAGAACCTGGATGTGGTGTTCGTGGTGGTCGGCCGTAACAATGCCGGCACCGGCCAGAACGCGGGGCAGGGCTTTCTCGCACTGAAACCCTGGGATGAGCGCACGGGCGACAACACCGCTGCAGCGATCATCAAACGCGCCAATGCCTACTTCCGCAGCTTGCCGGATGCCAAGGTCAATGTACTGGCACCGCCGGCAGTGCGTGGACTGGGCCAGTCCAGCGGCTTCGAACTGTGGCTGCAGGACACCAGCGCGGCCGGGCGCGTGGCCCTGCAGGCGGCGCAGGAACAGGTGGTGCGCGCGGCCGGCGAAGACGACGGGCTCACCTCGGTGCGCTTGAACGGTCTGGGCGACAAGGCCGAGCTGCGGCTGGACATCGACCACGCCCAGGCCAGCGCGCTCGGCCTGGCCCAGGCCGACATCAATTCGACGTTGTCCGCGGCCTGGGGCGGCAGCTACAT
This sequence comes from Stenotrophomonas sp. 1L-E-5-B-C3, assembly GCF_057292075.1. Lineage (NCBI taxonomy): Bacteria > Pseudomonadati > Pseudomonadota > Gammaproteobacteria > Lysobacterales > Lysobacteraceae > Stenotrophomonas > Stenotrophomonas sp. 1L-E-5-B-C3. The sequence goes on along the minus strand of NZ_JBXAWS010000015.1, from coordinate 45,465 downwards.
CAACGACTTCCTCGACCGTGGCCGGGTCAAGCGTGTCTATATGCAGGGCGACCAGCCCTACCGCAGCGTGCCCGACGACATCGGCCAGTGGTATGTGCGCGGCGGCACTGGGCAGATGGCCTCGTTCGCCAGTTTCGCCAGCAGCCACTGGGCGCGTGGGCCGCAGCTGCAGCAGCGCTTCAACGGCCTGCCGGCGATGCAGATCCAGGGCAGCGCCGCTGAAGGCCGCAGTTCGGGCGAGGCGATGCAGCGCATGCAGGCGCTGGTTGCCGATCAACCCGGGTTCGACCTGCAGTGGAGTGGCCTGTCCTACCAGGAACAATTGGCCAGCAACCAGACGTTGTGGCTGTACACCGCCTCCATCGCCTTCATCTTCTTGTGCCTGGCGGCGCTCTATGAGAGCTGGACGGTGCCGGTGGCGGTGGTGCTGGTGATCCCCCTGGGCGTGATCGGTACCGTGCTGGCGACCACGGCGGCCGGGTTCGTCAACGACATCTACTTCCAGGTCGGCTTGCTGACCACCATCGGCCTGTCGGCCAAGAACGCGATCCTGATCGTTGAGTTTGCCGAAGCCCGCTATCGCGCCGGCAGTTCGGCGGTGGAGGCGGCGCTGCAGGGCGCACGCCTGCGCCTGCGTCCGATCGTGATGACGTCGTTGGCATTTGTGGCCGGTGTGATTCCGTTGGCGTTGGCCACCGGTGCGGGTGCGGTCAGCCGTCGTGAAATCGGCATGAGCGTGATCGGCGGCATGCTCTCCGGCACGGTGCTGGCGGTGTTGCTGGTGCCGTTGTTCTTCGTGCTGGTACGCCGCCTGGGAGGTTCACGGCCGCAGCACTGAGAGTGGACCGCCGCTGTCATCTGACTGCCGCAGGGCCCTCACCGGTTCTTTGCCCAGGCATCGCTAGCGTACAGGTCCCCGTCCCCCACGGAGACCCGCCATGTGGCTGCTCGACCATCTCTGGCCTGGCCGTAGGCCTGTTCCTCCTCCGGTCGCCACCGAACCGCAGGCGACGCCCCGCCGGCCCTGGCTGAAGCGCCCGGTGCGGGCCGGCCGCAGCGGCATGGCCCCCTGGCAGAAGGTTGCCGCACCGCCACGACGCACTCGCCACTAACCGGTGCGGTCGGCGGGATGGTTGACCCCATCGTTGACTGGGATCACACCCAGCGCGAACGGGTCGATGCCTTCCAGGCAGGCCACGTTGTAGCCGTACTGTTCCGGGTTGGAGCGGCGCCGGTGATGGGTGTAGATGCCGCACACGCCACAGAAATAGTGCTCGGCCACATGGGTGTTGAACTGGTACAGCTGCAGGTGGTTCTGCCCGCGCACCACCTGCAGGCCCGCGCGGCTGACGCTGGCGGCAATGGCCCCCCGGCGCCGGCACATCGAGCAGTCGCAGCGGCGGGGTTCGACAATACCGTCCGGCAGGTCCAGCAGCAGTTCGACCGTGCCGCAGTGGCAGGTGGCTCGGTGCCGGGGTTGGACCGGAACGCCGGCCACGGAAGTGATGCCCATCGTTGCTCCTGTGAAGTGAACCTGGCCGCAGAGGCCGCCGCCGACGGTGCGCCGCCCAGCCTGAACGGTCCGTAGATGCCACGGTGAACCCGCTTGTGGCTAACTATGCGGCTTCGAGACCGCGACAGGGTGCCAGTGAACGCCGCAGGACGTTGGATGACAGGAAGTGCCATGGCGCTGGCGGCGCTGTGGGTGAGCGGGCTGCTGGCCTACCAGCTGCCGGGACCGGGTTGGCTGGCCACCGGCGTCGCCGTGCTGTGGCTGCTGGTGGCGCTGTGGGCGTCGTGGCGGGTCGCGCGCGGGCGTGCCTCGCGCCGCCTGGGCACGGCCTTCGGTGTGGCGCTGGCGTTGGCCGGCCTGTGGTGGCTGCTGCTGACCCCGCGCCAGGACCGCGTATGGGCCGACGACGTGGCCCAGCGCCTGCATGTGGTGTCCTTCGACGGGCGCCATGTGGTGCTGGACAACGTGCGCGACTTCAGCTGGCGCAGCGAAACCGACTACGACGCGCACTGGGTGCGCCGCGAATACGACCTGGACCAGCTGCGCTCGGCCGACCTGGTGCTGTCGTACTGGATGGGCCCGGCGATCGCCCACACGCTGATCTCGTTCGGTTTCGAGGATGGTCGCCACGTGGTGTTCTCGCTGGAGATCCGCAAGGAGCGCGGTGAGTCGTTCTCCGCGCTGGGCGGCTTCTTCCGCAAGTTCGAGATGACCCTGGTGGCTTCGGAGGAGACCGACATCATCCGCACGCGTACCAACGCGCGGGGCGAGGATGTCTACCTGTACCGCCTGCACGGCATGGACCGCGCACAGCTGAAGGAACTGTTCGCCGCGTACATCGCGCAGGCGCGCGAGCTGGATGCGAAGCCGGGCTTCTACAACACGCTGACCAGCAACTGCACGACCATCGTCTTCGACCTGGCCCGCCACATCGCACCGCGCCTGCCGCTGGATTACCGCCTGCTGCTGTCCGGCTATCTCGCCGAGTACGCGCAGGAGGTCGGTGCGCTCACGCCGGGCGTGCCATACGCCGAGCTGCACGACAAGGGCCGCATCACCCAGCGCGCATTGGACCTGGGTGATGGCGCGCATTTCTCCACCGTGATCCGCCAGGGCGTGCCCGGCACCGAGCAGGACCCGCAGTAATGACCCAACTCTTTCTGACCCGCTGGCAGCGCCTGCTGCCGGTGTTGTTCGTCGCCTTCCTGCTGCTGGGCAGCAGCGGCTGCGCGATGGTCACCGTCAAGCAGGTCAAATCCAGTGATTCGCTGGTCAACAAGCGCGCGGATGTGCTCAACACCGGCAAGCTCAGCCCGGCCGCGCGTGAAACGCTCAGCGCAGCGGGCCTGGACGAATCGCAGTGCGAGAAGGACTTCCTGGTCTGCCGAAGCACGTTGCTGATGACCGACGACCTCAATGTCGAACAACGCCTGTCGGCGCTGTCCGAGCTGTGGGTGAAGGCGGCATTGGCGATGACGCCGAAGAAGACCGCTGCCGGTGATCCACCGATGAGCGATGCGGCGCTGGATGCGTGGCTGGAGGCCGCGCGCTATGCCTATGCCTACCTGTTCTACAGCGGCCGCTCGCCGTCCGACCGAGCCTTCGAGGACCGCCAGACGCAGGTGCGTGACTACTACAACTACGCGGCCGAAAAGGCGGCGGTGGTGTTGTTCGTGCGCGCGCGTGCCGCTGCACTGGCCGGTGAGGACTACACGAAGCCGATCACGGTTGGCAGCTGGTCGCTGGCGTCCAATTACCAGCAGCTGGGCCTGAAGAGCATTCCCGCGCAGCTGGTTCCGGCCGGCACCGTCAGCTTTGTCGGCCTGCGCAGCACCTATCGCCGCGATGGCTTCGGTGCCGAGCTGGTGATGGTGATGGATCCGCCGAAGCTGGTTGCGCCGGTGATCGCACCGGATGGCCCGAAGGCCGAAACGGCACCGGATGATGAAGACGACGAGCGTCGTGGCCGCCGCCATCGTCATGACGATTCGGTGCCCGAGTTCAGTGAGATGTCCTCGATCAACGTCACTGCGCTGCTGCGGTTCGAAGGCAGCAGCCTGGAAGACGTGATGCGCACGCGCCGGGTCGAGCTGGATGCCTATTCGCCGGAAGCGACCGAGCGCATCACCCTGCACGGTGAGCAGGTACCGCTGGCCGGCAACTTCACTGCCGCCTACGGCCTGTGGCTGGCGCAGAGTGGCTTCGCGCGGCAGTCGCTGCGCACCCTGTTCGGCATGAGCGAGGGCATCGGCGAGCCGCACATCTACCTGATGCAGCCGTGGGATCCGAACCGCCGGATCATCTTCATGCTGCACGGCCTGGCCAGCAGCCCGGAAGCGTGGGTGAACCTGGCCAACGAAATCATGGGTGATCCCGAGCTGCGCCAGCAGTTCCAGGTGTGGCAGGTCTACTACCCGACCAATGCGCCGATCGCGTTGAACCGTTACGAGATCGCCAACGCGTTCAACGACACGCTGAAGCATTTCGATCCCGACGGCAGTACGCGTGCATCGAAGGACATGGTCTACATCGGCCACAGCATGGGTGGCGTACTGGCGCGCCTGCTGGTCAGCGATTCGGGTGATGTACTGTGGAACGACCTGCTGGCCAACTACGACCTGAAGGGTGAACGGTTGAAGCGGGTGCAGAACAAGCTGGGGCCGCTGCTGCATTTCAAGGCACAGCCGAACGTGGAGCGTGCGATCTTCATCGCCGCACCGCACCAGGGCACCGACATCGCCGGCAACAAGGTCGGTCGCCTGATCGGCCGCCTGGTGCGGCTGCCGCTGACCATCCTCGGCAAGTTCGAGGATGTGTTCCTGGCACTGGCGCAGGCCGAGCAGCAGGTCGACGGTACCGCCAAGCCGAAGATTCCCAACAGCATCGACAACCTCAAGGCCAGCGACCCGTTCGTGAAGGCCGCCGCGCAGCTGCCGATCGAGACCGGCCTGAAGTACCACTCGATCATTGCCCAGCGCAAGCCGGAGCTGCCGGTGGAGAAGTCCGATGATGGGCTGGTGCCGTACTGGAGCGCACACCTGCCGGGCGCGCTGTCGGAGAAGGTGATCATCTCCGGCCACAGCGTGCAGGAAACCCCGCAGGCGGTGCTGGAGGTGCGGCGTATCCTGCATCGCGACGTCGATGATGTGGGGACCGGCGCGAAACCCTGACCGCTGCGCTCGCCGGGCATGGCCCGGCGCTACCGCGGTGCGCCTTTCCGGGGGGCGCTGCGTTGACGTGATCCGCCTCTTCGGTAGCGCCGGGCCATGCCCGGCGGAATCCGTCCTGCGGCGCTACACCCGCCGCGCGATCACCGTGGCCAGCATGGCCAGACCGAAGGTAATCGCCAGGCACAGGAAGTAGCCGGTGTGTGGCGCGCTGTCCACGAACAGCGCGAACAGTGCACCGGAAACCGCCAGTGCGGTGGTCACCGACAGCGCCTCGCTCAGCTGCAGCGCCGAGGTGTTGGCGCCCTGCTCATGCGGCGCCGACAGCGACAGGGTCAGCACCGACAGGCTGGCGTAGATCATGCCCATGCCGAAGCCGGTCACCGCCCAGCCGACCAGTGCGACCGGCAGCGGAACCGCATTGAACAGCACCGCCAGCGTGGCGGCGATACCGATCGTCATCAGCGGCGTGCCCACGCGGAGCAGCTGCTGGCGCGACCATCCGCGCTGTTGATGGCCTTGCAGCCAGGAGCCCGCGAACCAGCCCAGCGCACCGAGGCTGAGTACGGCGCCGGCCCAGCTGGGTGAGAGTCCGCGCTCGCGCTGCAACAGCAGGGGCAGGTAGGCCTCGCAAGCAAAGAATGCTGCTGCAGCGATGCCGCGCAGGGCGATCACGCTGGGCAGCCCGCGGCGCAGCAGCAACGTGCCAGCTGGCAACAGGCGGTGCACGCAGAACAGCAGCGCCAGCAACGCCACGCCGATGCAGAGCAGGGCCGGCACGCCGCGTTGCTGGCCACCGAAGTACAGCAGTAGGGCCGCCAACGAGGCACCGCTGGCCCAGCGCACCACGTTGCCGCGTCCTTCGTCGCTGCTGGCAGCATCAGTGGGCTGCATGCGTGCCAGTGCCGGGCGCAGCAGCAGCGCGGCCGGGACCGCCAGCAGCGGCACCGCCAGGAACACCCAACGCCAACCGAGGTGCTGCACGATCAGGCCGCTCAGTGCCGGGCCGATCATCGACGGCACCACCCAGCCTGCGGAGAACGCGGCAAATACCTTTGGCCGCAGGTGCTCGGGGTAGCTGCGCCCGACCATCACGTACAGCGAGACTGAGATCGCACCGGCACCCAGGCCCTGCAGCAGGCGGCCTGCCACCAGCATGCCCATACGCATGGCGAAGCCGGCCAGCAGCAGGCCCAGCACGAAGCAGGCCAGCCCATACCACAGCGGACGCGCCGGCCCCTGGCGGTCGGCCCAGCGCCCGGCCAGGGTCATGCCGATCACGCTGGTGGCCAGCGTGCCGCCGAACGCCAGTGCATACAGGCGCAGGCCATCCAGCGCCTCGGCCACGGTCGGCATCGCCGCTGCCACCGCCAAGGCCTCGAAGGCGTGCAGGGCGACCAGCGCGACCATGCCGATGGTGGTGGCGCGGTAGCGTGCGGACAGGATCGAAGTGTCGGCCGACATGCTGGCGTCGACGGAAGAGGCAGTGGGGGTCATACGGGTCAGGTGCGGGCCGCGCTTGTCAACTGGCGGCGAAGATAGCAGCATGACACCTCAACTGCAGTTGAGGTCAAGTAATGGTGTCCCAGGATCTGAGCGTTGGCGAAGTATCCCAGCGCAGTGGCGTGGCCATTTCCGCGCTGCATTTCTACGAGCGCAAGGGGCTGATCAGCAGCCTGCGCACCTCGGGCAACCAGCGCCGCTACAGCCGTGACGTGCTGCGCCGACTGGCCGTGATCCGCGTGGCACAGCGGGTGGGCATGCCGCTGGAAGCCGTTGGCCGCGCTTTTGAAAGCCTGCCCGAGGGGCGCGCACCGACCAAGGCCGACTGGGCCAAGCTGTCCGCACGCTGGCGCACCGAACTGGAGGAGCGCATCCACATGCTGCAGCTGCTGCGCGACGAACTGACCGGCTGCATCGGCTGTGGCTGCCTGTCGCTGCAGCACTGCCGCCTGGCCAACCCGGGGGACGTCCTCGGCGAACGCGGCGACGGCCCCATGCGCTGGGAGTGACCGACAAAAAGGGGACGGAGGGGATTAAGTCGCAAGTGCACAAACGACTTAATCCCCTCCGTCCCCTTTTTCTTACCAGACCGTGATCGTCTCGCCGCTCTGGATGCCTTCCACCGCGCGCTGGAAGGCCAGTGCCGCGCGCTGTGCGCTCACCGCTTCAAAGCCGGGGAAGTAGGGCCCGTAGGCGGCCATCGATTCGATCAGCACGTTGGGGCTGACCACGTTGATGCGCAGGCCACGCGGCAGCAGTTCCAGCGCAGCGGCACGCACGAAGCCTTCCAGCGCGGCATTCACCGAGGTGGCGTTGACGCCATCGCGGATCGGCTGCGCGCTGACGATGCCACTGGTCAACGTGATTGAACCTCCGGCAGTGAGGTGGTGCTGCGCGACCAGCGCCAGCCGTACCTGGCCGAGCAGCTTGTCCTGCAGGCCCATGTTGAACTGCGCCGGGGTCATTGCCTGCAGCGGGCCGAAGTGCAGCTTGCCGGCGGTGGAGATCACCGCATCGACCGGGCCGGTACGCGCGAACAGTTCGGCGACGCTGGCATCGTCGGTGAGGTCCACGCGCAGTTCGCCGCTGGTGCGGCCGGCGGCGAGGATCTGGTGCTGCTGGCCAAGCTGGCGTGCGACCGCCTGGCCGAGGGTGCCGCTGGCACCCACAAGGAGAATCTTCATGGCGGTTCCTTGCGAGAGGGGGAATGAGCGCAGTCTGCGCCGTCACAGCCAGGTTCGGTAAGGTGCGTATGCTTAGTGGATTCCTAACTAAGGGTTAGCAATGGATACGCTTCGCTGCATGCAGGCCTTTGTCGCCGTGGCCGAGCGCGGCAGCTTCACCGGTGCCGCCGAGCAGCTGCAGGTCTCGGCGGTGATGGTGGGCAAGTACATCCAGCAGCTGGAGGCGCACCTGGGTACGGCGCTGCTGCAGCGGAACACCCGGCGCCAGCGCCTGACCGAAGCCGGCAGCGCCTACCTGGCCGGTTGTCGGCAGGTGCTGGAGCAGGTGCAGCAGGCCGAGGCCGATGTCGCCGGCCTGCAGGTGCAGCCACGGGGCCTGCTGCGGGTCAGCGCGCCGACCACCTGGGGCAGCTGCGTGCTGGCGCCGGTACTGTCCGGGCTGCTGCGTGAGCAGCCGTTGCTGAACATCGAACTGGACCTGAGCAACCGCCGCGTGGACCTGATCGAGGATGGCTTCGACGTGGCAATCCGCGTTGGGCCGCTGCCGTCACAGGAAGTGGTGGCGCGGCCGTTGCCACCGTACGCGATGAGCCTGTGCGCGGCACCGTCCTATCTGCGCCGGCGTGGCACGCCGCGCACCCCTGAGGATCTGGCCGGGCATGACTGCCTGAGCCATCTGGCCTGGCGCGGTGGCCATGGCTGGCAGCTGGCCAACGGTGAACAGGTGGATTGGGAGGCGCGGCTGACCTGCAATGATGGTGTTGCACTGCGCGAGGCCGCCGTGGCCGGCGCAGGGCTGGTGCTGCAACCGACCGCACTGCTGGCCGGCGAGATTGCGGCAGGGCGGTTGAAGCCCCTGCTGCGCGACTACCTGCCCGAACCACGACCGATGCACCTGATCTACCTGCCGGATCGACGGCCGCGTCCGCGCCTGCAGTGCTTCGTCGATTTCGTCATGGCCACATTGGGGCAGTGAGCATCCACGCCATGCGTGGATGATGGTAGGTGCCGACCGTTGGTCGGCACACATCGGGATCAATCATTCGCCGCAGACAGTTCCTGCCCACGCACCTGCGCGGCGCGCAGCGCCGTATCCACCAGCGCCTCGAAACCACCGGCCTGGAAGCTCTCGATCGCGGCTTGGGTGGTGCCGTTCGGCGAGGTCACGCGGCGACGCAGTTCGGCCGGGCTTTCGCCGGCTTCATCGAGCATGCGCGAGGCACCCAGCAGGGTCTGCACCACCAGCGTGCGCGCCGCTTCTGCAGGCAGACCCTGTGCGATACCCGCCGCTTCCATCGCTTCGGCCAGCAGGAACACATAGGCCGGCCCACTGCCGGAGACCGCGGTGACCGAATCCATCAGCGACTCGCTGTCGATCCACACCGTGCGCCCGGCACTGGCCAGCACCTGTTCGGCGCGTGCGTGCTGCTGCGCGTCCACCGACGCGGTGGCGTACAGGCCGGTCACGCCGGCGCCGAGCAGGGCCGGCGTGTTCGGCATCGCGCGCACCACCGGCAGGTTCCCGCCCAGCCAGCGTTCAAGCTGCGTGCTGGTGATGCCGGCGGCAATCGACACCACCAGCGGTCGGTTCGCCTGTGCCAGCGCCCGCAGCGACTGGCATACATCGCGCAGTACCTGCGGCTTCACCGCCAGCAGCCAGGTATTGCCCTGTGCGGCGGCATCAGCGGCGTTGTCGTGCACCTGCACGCCGAAGTCGACAGCCAGTGACTCGCGCAATGCGGCCACTGGTTCGGCCACGTGGATGTGCGCGGCAGGCACGCCCTGGCGGATCAAGCCGGCGATCAGGCTGCGGGCCATGTTGCCGCCGCCGATGAAGGTGATGGAATCAACTGCCATGGAAGGCTCCTTGGAATATCAGGCCGGGCGCGGGCGCGCGCCGAACAGAGCGGTGCCGATACGCACCAGGGTGGCGCCCTCGGCGATGGCCTCGGCGTAGTCGCTGCTCATGCCCATCGACAGCGTGTCGATCTGCGCGTGCTGGGCAACCAACGACTGGAAAAGTGTGCGCATGCGCACGAATGCATCCCGGCGGCGCTCGGCCTCGGGCCACGGTGCGGGAATCGCCATCAGACCGCGCAGGCGCAGGCTGGGTTCGGCGGCAATGGCGGCAGCCAGCGCATCCACATCCTCTGGTGCACAGCCGTGCTTGCTGGATTCGTCGTCGATGTTGACCTGGATCAGCACGTTCAGCGGGCCGCGTGCGACGGGGCGATGGCGTGCCAGCGCGGTCACCAGCTTGGGCCGGTCCACGCTCTGCACCCAGTCGAAGTGGCTGGCCACGGCCTCGGCCTTGTTCGACTGCAAGTGGCCGATCAGGTGCCATTCCAGGTCCAGGTGCTGCAGCGCCTGCATCTTGGCCAGTGCTTCCTGCACGTAGTTCTCGCCGAAGGCGTGCTGGCCCTGTGCGGCCAGCGCGGCCACGGCCTCGGCCGGCTGGGTCTTGGACACCGCCAGCAGGCGTGGATCGGGCCTGCCAGCGGCCTCGGCGGCGGCGTGCAGGTTGCTCAGGATCTGGGGCAGGGGAGTGGCCACGTAACGCGTTCCGTTGAATCAGGAGGCTATACTGCCGCCCGGGGAAAGATCCTTCCAGTCGAAGCCGTTATTGGGGAGTAGCCGCTCATGGATATCGCCGAGCTGTTGGCGTTTTCCGTAAAGAACAAAGCGTCCGACCTGCACCTGTCCGCAGGCCTGCCGCCGATGATCCGCGTGGACGGCGACGTGCGCCGGATCAACATCCCAGCCCTGGACCACAAACAGGTCCACGCGCTGGTGTACGACATCATGTCCGACAAGCAGCGCCGCGATTACGAGGAATTCCTCGAAGTGGACTTCTCCTTCGAGATCCCGTCGCTGGCGCGCTTCCGTGTCAATGCGTTCAACCAGAACCGCGGCGCCGGTGCGGTGTTCCGTACCATTCCGTCCGAGGTGCTCACCCTCGAGGACCTGGCCTGCCCGCCGCTGTTCCGCGAAGTGATCCAGCAGCCGCAGGGCCTGATCCTGGTCACCGGCCCGACCGGTTCGGGCAAGTCGACCACGCTGGCGGCGATGATCGACTACATCAACAAGAACGAGTACGGCCACATCCTCACCGTCGAGGATCCGATCGAATTCGTGCACACCTCGCAGAAGTGCCTGATCAACCAGCGCGAAGTGCACCGTGATACGCATGGCTTCAACGAAGCGCTGCGCTCGGCACTGCGTGAGGATCCGGACATCATCCTGGTCGGCGAACTGCGTGACCTGGAAACCATCCGCCTGGCGCTGACCGCGGCGGAAACCGGCCACCTTGTGTTCGGGACCCTGCACACCAGTTCGGCCGCCAAGACCATCGACCGCATCATTGACGTGTTCCCGGCCGGCGAAAAGCCGATGGTGCGCTCGATGCTGTCCGAGTCGCTGCGTGCAGTGATCTCGCAGGCGCTGCTGAAGAAGGTCGGCGGCGGTCGTACCGCTGCGTGGGAAATCATGGTCGGCACCCCGGCCATCCGCAACCTGATCCGGGAGGACAAGGTCGCGCAGATGTATTCGGCCATCCAGACCGGCCAGCAGTACGGCATGATGACCCTGGACCAGCACTTGCAGGACCTGGTCAAGCGCAGCCTGATCACCCGCAACCAGGCCCGCGAGTACGCCAAGGACAAGCGTCTGTTCGAGTAAGGCGAGGCAATGGCGGGGCAGCGCGCAGCAAGGCGCGGCCGTCCCCGCGATGTCCCCTCCACCGACCGATTCCTGGAGCCTTTCGTGAACACCACCGCCACCACCATCGATTTCACATCGTTCCTCAAGCTGATGGCGCACCAGCGCGCCTCGGACCTGTTCATCACTGCAGGCATGCCGCCGGCGATGAAGGTCAACGGCAAGATCTCGCCGATCACGCAGACACCACTGACCCCGCAGCAGAGCCGCGACCTGGTGCTGAACGTGATGACCCCGGCGCAGCGCGAAGAGTTCGAAAAGACCCACGAGTGCAACTTCGCCATCGGCCTGTCCGGTGTCGGCCGCTTCCGTGTCAGCTGCTTCTACCAGCGCAACCAGGTGGGCATGGTGCTGCGTCGTATCGAGACGCGCATTCCCACCGTGGAAGAGCTGAGCCTGCCGCCGATCATCAAGACGCTGGCGATGACCAAGCGCGGCATCATCCTGTTCGTCGGCGCCACCGGTACCGGTAAATCGACCTCGCTGGCAGCGATGATCGGCTACCGCAACCAGAACTCGACCGGCCACATCATAACCATCGAAGACCCGATCGAATTCGTGCACAAGCATGAAGGCTGCATCATCACCCAGCGCGAAGTCGGCATCGATACCGACAGCTGGGAAGCCGCGCTGAAGAACACCCTGCGCCAGGCGCCCGATGTGATCATGATCGGCGAAGTGCGTACCCGCGAAGGCATGGACCACGCCATCGCGTTCGCCGAAACCGGCCACCTGGTGCTGTGCACCCTGCATGCCAATAACGCCAACCAGGCGATGGATCGCATCGTCAACTTCTTCCCGGAAGATCGTCGCAACCAGTTGCTGATGGATCTGTCGCTGAACCTGAAGGGCGTGGTTGCGCAGCAGCTGGTGCCGTCGCCCGATGGCCGCTCGCGCAAGGTGGCGATGGAGATCCTGCTGGGCACGCCGCTGGTGCAGGACTACATCCGCGATGGCGAGATCCACAAGCTGAAGGAAGTGATGAAGGATTCGGTCCAGCTGGGCATGAAGACCTTCGACCAGAGCCTGTTCGAGCTGTACCAGGCCGGCGAGATCAGCTACGAGGACGCACTGCGCTACGCCGATTCGCAGAACGAAGTGCGCCTGCGCATCAAGCTCAGCCAGGGCGGCGACGCGCGCACCCTGTCGCAGGGGCTGGATGGCGTGGAGATCTCCGAGATCCGGTGATCTGCGTGTTCCGTAGAGTCGAGCAAGCTCGACTCTACGGGCGGGCGGCTCCGCGCATTGATGAATTCCAGTCATGACCAACTGCAATGCTGCCCATTCAATCCGTGGGCTCTGCAGGCGTATCGTCAGCGCTCCCCCTCTGGAGCACGACGATGCAGACACGTGAACTCGGCCGCAGTGGCCTGAAGGTTTCCGCCCTCGGCCTGGGCTGCATGGGCCTGAGCCATGGCTACGGCCAACCGGTGGAGCGGGGCCAGGGCATCGCCCTGCTGCGGGCCGCCGTCGAGCGTGGCGTGACCTTCTTCGACACCGCCGAAGTGTACGGCCCGTACACCAACGAAGACCTGCTCGGCGAGGCGTTGGCGCCGTACCGCGACAGGCTGGTGATCGCCACCAAGTTCGGCTTCAAGGATGCGCGCGTCGATACCGGGCTGGACAGCCGCCCCGAGAACATCCGCGCGGTGGCCGAGGCCAGCCTCAAGCGCCTGCGCACCGACCATATCGACCTGTTCTACCAGCACCGCGTCGACCCCAACGTGCCGATCGAGGATGTCGCTGGCACCGTTCGCGACCTGATCGCCGAGGGCAAGGTCGGCCACTTCGGCCTGTCCGAGGCCAGCGCCGCGACCGTTCGCCGTGCGCATGCGGTGCAGCCAGTGGCCGCCGTGCAGAGCGAGTACTCGCTGTGGTGGCGTGAGCCGGAGCGCGAGCTGCTGCCCACGTTGCAGGAACTGGGCATCGGCTTCGTACCGTTCAGCCCGCTTGGCCGTGGTTTCCTGACCGGCGCGATCAACGCCGACACCACCTTCGACGCCAACGACTTCCGCAACACCGTGCCGCGTTTTGAAGTGGAGGCGCGTCGAGCCAATCAGGCGCTGGTTGACCGCATCAGCACGATCGCCGCGGCCCGTGGCGCCACCCCGGCGCAGGTGGCGCTGGCCTGGCTGCTGGCGCAGGCGCCGTGGATCGTGCCGATTCCGGGCACCACCAAGATCCATCGCCTGGAAGAAAACCTGGGCGCGGCCGACCTGCAGCTGGCGCCGGAGGAACTGCAACGCATCGCGCAGACGTTGGAGGAAATCTCCATCGTCGGCGAGCGCTACAACGCGCAGCGCGCCGCGCAGGCGAAGGGTTGATCACCAGGTGGGTTCGGACCGTTGGTGGTGGGTGCGGACCGTTGGTCCGCACTCCTCAACTCCCCATCGGCCCACGCAGTGCATCAAGCACCGTCCGCATCGCCACGGTGACGTGGCGGCGCGACGGGTAATACGCGTAGTAGCCATCGAAGTGCGGGCACCAGTCGTCCAGCACCGACTGCAGGCGGCCATCGTCCAGCATCGGCTGCACCTGGTCTTCCGGCAACCAGGCGAGGCCGCTGCCGGCCAATGCGGCAGCACGGGTCATGCCCATGCTGTTGAAGATCCACTGGCCGCTCACGCGTACGCTCAGCTCGTTGCCGTCCTGGCCGAAATCCCACGGCATCAGCCCGCCATGCGTGGGCAGGCGCAGGGTGACGCAGTTGTGGTTGGCCAGGTCGTGCGGATGCCGCGGCACCACGTACTGGTGGAAGTAGCTGGGTGCACCGACCACGCGCATGCGCAGCGGCGGGCTGACCGGTACCGCGATCATGTCGCGCGCCAACCGTTCGCCGAGGCGGATGCCGATGTCGTAGCGCTCGGCGACGATATCGGCCAGGCCGTAGTCGGTGGTCAGTTCCACCTTCAGGTCCGGATACTGCTGCAGCAATGGTGCCAGCCGCGGCCAGGCGATGTACTCGGCGGCATGGCCGGTCGCATTGATGCGGATGGTGCCGGCCGGTCGCTCGCGGTACTCGGCCAGTGCGGCCAGTTCGTCCTCGATCTCGGCCAGGCGCGGGGCGAGGGTATCGAGCAGGCGGGCGCCAGCCTCGGTGGTGGACACGCTGCGGGTGGTGCGGGTCAGCAGGCGCACGCCGAGTCGCTCTTCCAGCCCGCGCATGGCATGGCTGAGTGCGGACTGTGAAACGCCCAGCTGGGCGGCGGCCCTGGTGAAGCTGCCTTCGCGGGCAACGTGGACGAAGGCCTGCAGGTCGTTGAGATTTTCACGGGGCATGACGGGATGATACGGCTCCCGGATTGAACGGATCTGTCGATTTCCGGCTCCCCGGTTCGTCGTACCGGTACATCCATCGCAAGGAGCTTCCGCATGAGCACTGAAAAGCCCAAGGGCCCGGCCTCGTACTTTCCCTCCATCGAGAAGACCTACGGTCAGCCGGTGACGCACTGGTTCGGGCTGCTGGCGAAGCAGCCTGGGCTGAAACACATGGAACTGGTGAGCTTCCTTAAAAGCGAGCATGGGCTGGGCCATGGCCGCGCCAACGCGCTGGTGGCGCACCATCTGGCCGGGAAGGGATGAGGCAGGCAACGCTGCGCTGAACGGTCGTGTGGGGTCAGGCCACACGGCATCCAGAGTCAGGCAGACTGGGCGCTCATCCCGAGGCAGGACGCCCATATGCAGGTCACGCTGGACGCGATCACCGTCGACAACTACGAAGCCGTGTGCGACCTCGACGTCAGTGAGGCGCAGCAGGATTTCGTCGCCGGCAACACCTGGTCGCTGGTGCAGGCCGCATTCCATCCCGGCTACCAGACCCGTGCCATCCAGGCCGATGGCGAGCTGGTTGGATTCTTCATGTGGGTGCCGGAGACGCCGCAGCGCATCTCGATCTGGCGCTTCATGGTCGATCAGCGCTGGCAGGGGCGCGGCATCGGGCGGCGCGCGCTGGAACTGGCGCTGGCGCAGATCCGGGATACGCCCGGTCTGGCCGAGATCGAGATCTGCTACAACCCGCACAATCCGGTGGCGGGCGCCTTCTATGGCAGCTTCGGTTTCGTCGAGACCGGCATGGACGACGATGGCGAGGACATGCTGGCCGTGCTGCCGGTGACACCTCCGAAATAACCTGAATGGGCGAGCGCAGCTGAACGATTTCATCTGCAACTGTCATGCGGATCGTGTCTAATAGCGCTCCCCACCTGCTGTTCCCCCACCCGTATGTCCCTTCCCGCCCATGGCTCCGCGCCGTGCGACGACGCTGACGGCCACCTGGTCACCGCTGGTCCGCTGACCCCACCGCCCGACAGCGCCGGCACCACCGCCGACGAAAAAGCGCTGCGCCACTCGATTGCCGAGGACGTGCAGGGCATGGTGCTTGCCACGATGGTGGCCTCGCTTGGCTTGGCCATCTTCGCCAAGGGTGGGCTGATGATCGGCGGCATGGCCGGCATGGCCTTCCTGCTGCACTACTCGATGGGCTGGAACTTCGGCTTGGTGTTCGTGCTGGTCAACCTGCCGTTCTACTGGGTGGCACTGCGGCGCATGGGCTGGGAATTCACCCTGAAGACCTTTGCTGCGGTCACCGCCTGTGGCGTGCTGACCGACCTGCTGCCGCGCTGGATCGATTTCTCGCACATCAACCCGCTGTATTCGGCGATTGTTGGTGGCGCGTTGTCCGGCCTGGGCATCCTGTTCTTCATCCGCCACCGCGCCAGTCTCGGCGGCATCGGCATTCTCGCCGTGTACCTGCAGCGCACCCGTGGCTGGAGCGCCGGCAAGGTGCAGATGTCCTACGACGCCTGCCTGATGGTGGCCGCGTTCTTCGTGCTGTCACCGTCGAAGGTGTTGTACTCGGCCATCGGCGCGGTGGTGCTCAGCCTGGTGCTGATGTTCAACCACCGCCCGGGCCGTTACATGGGCGTGTGACGATTCGACGGTAGTGCCGGCCGCTGGCCGGCAACACCTGCAGCATTCCGAGGCTGCCGGCCAGCGGCCGGCACTACCGGGAGGCCTGCAACCACGGCGGCGACAGCTTCAGCAGCCGCGCATGCACCGGGCAGTCCTCGGCGTGCGCACCGGGCAGGTAGCCCAGGCTCATCAGGAACTCGCCGGTGATCTCGCCGCCGGTGAAGCGGAACGTCTTCTTGAACAGCTTCACCCAGTCGGCCTTGCTGCGCGGATGGTGCGCGTCCAGCCACGCCGCGAAGCTGCCGTGGCTGGCCCGCAGCTGCTGGATCACCTGTGCGTTGTGGATCGCCGCCAGCACCTTCAGCCGGTTGCGGATGATGCCCGCGTCCGACAGCAGCCGTTCGATGTCCTGCTCGGCGTAGGCTGCAACCCGATCCACATCGAAGCCGTCATAGGCCGCGCGGAAGCCCTCGCGCTTCTTCAGGATGGTCTCCCAGCTCAGCCCGGCCTGGTTGATCTCCAGCACCAGCCGCTCGAACAGCTCGCGCTCGTCACGCTGCGGGAAGCCGTATTCGTTGGCGTGGTAGTAGTCGTGCACCGGATGGCCCGGGGCGATGAGGCAGTAACCGCTCATGGAGAAGACTCGTTGGATTCGGGTTCGGGATCGATGGCCACCGCGGGGTGCCCGCCGATGGACAGCATCGGCCAGCGCGGTGGCACAAGCGTGAGTTTGCCGTCACGCAGGGCCTGGTTGATCGCCTCGGCCTGGCCGCTGGCGGCACCGAACAGCGAACCGGCCCGATGCCAGCGCGTGTCCTTGCCGCGCGCGTACAGCACGCAGTCCGGCCCACGGATGTTGTACAGCTCGCACAGCAGCACCTCGGCGCTGCCGTCGCCATCCAGGTCACGATGCACGATCAGGCAGTCGCGCTCGCTCTGGGCGCAGGATTCGCCGTTGATCGCGCGGGTGGCCAGTGCCTGCCACCAATCGTCCGGTGGCGAGCTGGATCCCTTGGCCAGCTTCAGCGCGCGCTGCAGGGCGGCGATATCCTGCGGGCCCTTGTCCAGGCGGGTGCCGCCGTCCCAGCGTGAGGTGCGTGCCAGCGCATCGGCGATCACCTGTGGCGCGTTGGCATCGGCGGTGATGGCCGGATCGTCCTGCAGTTCGCGCAACGCCTGCACGCCACGGTGGCCGAGGTCGAAGCGCAGCACGTTGACGTCGCTGCTGGTGATCGCCGGCGGGTCCGCACGCAGCCGCGCCAGCTGGCTGGACAGGGTCAGCCGCACCGGGTCCAGCAGCGGCGAGTTGCCCAGCAATGCCAGTGCCAGCACCGCCCAGCACATCCAGCGGTTGACCGGCTCCAGCGTCTGCAGCCAGCGGCCCCGCCGGCGCACTACCGCCAACGCGTAGCCCAGCGCATAGCCGGCCACGGCCAGCGCGATCAGCACCGCCCAGAAGCGGTCCAGGGTCCAGCCGTACTGCACCACGCGCAGGCCCAGTGCATACAGCGCCAGCACCGCATAGACCGGCAGCGCCAGCAGGCTGGCCTCGACCAGCCGGCGCAGCAGCAGGGGGTAGGGCGCGGTGTCGTCGCCCTGCTGGTAGACCGCATTGGTGAACGACACCAGCAGCAGCGACAGCACCAGCAGCAGGCTCGCGGCAGAACGGGTCTTCCACAGCGGTTCCAGCCCGGTCAGCGGCAGGCTCAGCACGAACAGCACGGCGATGAACGAGAGCAGCGGCAGCAGCCCGCGGCAGATCGCGAACAGCACCTGGCGGGTGATCTGGATCGCGCGGTGCTGGGTGCGCCCGATCAGCACACCAAACCCGGCCAGGCTGCCGGTGGCCAGCGCGATGAACGCGTCCTGCCGGAACAGATCGCGGAAGAAGGTCACGTCCAGCAGCTGGAACAGGGCCGCCCAC
Source organism: Stenotrophomonas sp. 1L-E-5-B-C3 (assembly GCF_057292075.1). Lineage (NCBI taxonomy): Bacteria > Pseudomonadati > Pseudomonadota > Gammaproteobacteria > Lysobacterales > Lysobacteraceae > Stenotrophomonas > Stenotrophomonas sp. 1L-E-5-B-C3. The sequence continues at coordinate 27,546 of NZ_JBXAWS010000015.1, read as the reverse complement.
AGCCACAGCAGCAGCCAGGTCAGCCCGGTGAACAGCGCCGCCAGGGCCAGGGTCAGGCCGTTCTGCCAGGCACGCTCGAACAGCTCCGGATAGCTGGCGCGCCAATGCCCATGCTGCAGCTGGAACTGCCACCAGGGCAGGGCCACGAACACTGCCACGGCCATGCCCAGGGTCAGCGGGAACTGCAGTGCGCCCGATTCCAGTGCGGTTTCGCCGTTGAGGTTCCAGCCGATCCAGGCGGCCAGCGCCAGCACCACCGCCGAGCCGAGCATGGCCTGCAGCCACAGGCGGCGCTGGCCCAGATCGACCAGGCTCAGCGCCACCGCGCTGGGAATAGCCAGCACCCAGGCGTACCAGCAGTAGCGCCAGCCGATATCGCGGAACGGCCACGCATCAGACAGCTCCTGCGCGGCATACAGCATCAGGCCCTGCAGCAGCGCGATCAGGACGATGGCGCTGCGTGCGGGCAGGGTCAGGGGCGATGAAGACTGCATCGACGACCTTCCATGGCAAAGCACCATCCTAGCCGATCGCCGCGCGCGTCCATCGCGCGACCATCCCGCCCCCAGCAGGTAGAATGGGGGCATGCCTGTAACGCCGACCTCCCTCGCCGATCACCTGCTCGTTGCGCTGCCGTCGCTGCTCGACGCGACCTTCGCCCGCAGCGTCGCGCTGATCTGCCAGCACGACGAGAACGGTGCGATGGGTGTGCTGGTCAACCAACCTTCCGAATACACGCTGGGCGAAGTGCTGGCACAGATGGACATCACCACCGGTGATGGCGACCTGCAGGCGCGCATGGTGCTCAATGGCGGCCCGGTGCATCCCGAACGCGGCTTCGTCATCCATGACGACGCGCGCGCATGGGATTCCAGCCTGATCGTGGGTGAAGGCCTGTACCTGACCACCTCGCGCGACATCCTCGAAGCGATGGCGCGCGGCGAAGGCCCGGCCAATGCCGTGGTCACGCTGGGCTGTGCGGGCTGGGGCGCAGGGCAGCTGGAAAGCGAGCTGTCCGAGAACAGCTGGCTGACCGTGCCAGCCGATGCCGAGCTGGTGTTCCAGCTGCCGCTGGAGCAGCGCTGGCAGGGCGCGGCCTCGCGCATCGGCGTGGACCTGTTCCGGCTGACCGATTACAGCGGCCATGTCTGAGCCGACCGCGCCCGCACCGGTGTCTGCTGCCCCGGTCATCCGCCGTGACGGCACCGTTCTGGGTTTCGATGTCGGCTCGCGGCGTATCGGCGTGGCCATCGGCAGTGCCTTCGCTGCGCATGCGCGCGCGGTGGCCGTGGTCGACGTGCACGGCAACGGCCCGGACTGGACCGCGATCGAACGCCTGATCAAGGAATGGAAGCCCGATGGCCTGGTGGTCGGTGACCCGCTGACCCTGGACGGCCAGGACCAGCCCAACCGCAAGCGCGCGCAGGGCTTTGCCCGCCAGCTGCGGGAACGTTTCAAGCTGCCGGTGGTGATGATCGACGAGCGTTCCAGCTCGGTCGAGGCCGCCCGCCGCTTCGCTGTCGAGCGCGCCGAAGGGCGCAAGCGCCGCCGCGATGCGGCCGCCCTCGATGCCGTGGCCGCGGCGGTGATCATCGACCGCTGGCTGTCGTCCCCCGACGATGCCATCCCCATTCCCTGACTGCCCGACACCGCCATGACCGCCCAGCAACTCGATGCCTCCGGCCGCCTGCGCCACCTGCTGACCCTCGAAGGCCTTCCGCGCGAGACCCTGCTGCAGCTGCTTGACCGCGCCGGCCAGATCCGCGATGCCGCGGTCGGTCGTGTCGGCAACAAGCGCCAGGTGCTGGCCGGCTCAGCGGTGTGCACGCTGTTCTTCGAACCGTCCACGCGCACCCGCAGCTCGTTCCAGCTGGCCGCGCAGCGCCTGGGCGCCGACGTGCTGAACTTCGATGCCTCGACCTCGTCCACGCGCAAGGGCGAAACCGCCTGCGACACGCTGCGCAACCTGGAAGCGATGGGCGTGCGCGGCTTCGTGGTGCGCCACCCCGATGATGGCGCCGTGGCCGCACTGGCCGAAGCGGCGGGCGAGGGCACCGCGCTGATCAATGCCGGTGACGGTCGCAGCGCGCACCCGACCCAGGGCCTGCTCGACATGCTGACCCTGCGCCAGGCCAAGGGCCCTGATTTCTCGAAGATGAAGGTGGTGATCGTCGGCGACGTGAAGCATTCGCGCGTGGCCCGCACCGACCTGCATGCGCTGCGTACGCTGGGCGTGGGCGAGATCCGCGTGTGCGGCCCGCAGTCGCTGCTGCCCGACGACGAGACCCTGAAGGGCTGCGTGGTCGGTGATGATTTCGACGCGATGCTGGAAGGCGTCGACGCGCTGATGATGCTGCGCCTGCAGCGCGAGCGCATGGAGGAAGGCCTGGTGCCGTCGCTGGAGCAGTACCACGCGCAGTACGGCCTGACCAACGAACGCCTGGCCCGCGCCGGCAAGGATGCAGCCGTGCTGCATCCAGGCCCGATCAACCGCGGCGTGGAAGTGACCGACGAAGTGGCCGACGGCCCGCAGTCGTGGGTGCTGCGCCAGGTCGCCAACGGCGTCGCCGTGCGCATGGCCGTGCTGGAAACGCTGCTGGGCTGATCGCCCTGGTGGGTGCCGACCGTTGGTCGGCACAAAAGGGATTCACCCTGAACTGTCTGGGTGGGTGCCGACCGTTGGTCGGCACGGTTGATCTGTCCTTATCCGATCCGGTGGGTGCCGACCGTTGATCGGCACTGAACCATCAGTGCGGTGAAGTGCGGGCCTAGCCTTTGAATGGTTCCGGGCCTACCTGTACTGACGTGGTTGCCCGATAGAAGAGGGATGCCGGCAGGCACACGCTTGTGCCCATGAACCGCGCACGCCTGAGACTTGGCCGCCATTCCCGGATCGGGCAATCCTACATCCTGACCACCGTCACCCAGGAACGTCGACGCTACTTCGATGATGCCACTGCGGCACAGGAGGTGATGGATGTGTTCCGTCGCATTGATGCTGAAGGCCTGACGCACTCACTTGCCTATGTGGTCATGCCGGACCACATCCATTGGCTGGTGGAGGTCCGTGCGTTCTCGCTGGACTACGTCATGCAACGCTTCAAATCGAGCAGTGCATTGCGGATCAACCGCATGCTGGGTAGGACAGGACCATTCTGGCAATCGAGCTATCACGATCACGCCATTCGTTCTGAAGAATCACTGTTCCGCCATGCGATGTACATCGTCGCCAACCCGCTCAGGGCGAACTTGGCGAGCTGCGTGGGAGAGTATCCGTATGCCTGGTGCCGATGGGAGATCGATGGGAGGTACCAAGCAATGGATTACCCCGAAGCGGAGAGATAGTGCCGACCAACGGTCGGCACCCACCAATACCCAAGCCAACCAACGGTCGCCACCCACCAATACCCAAGCCGACCAACGGTAGGCATCCACCAACAGATGTTTTCCAGCAGAAGCTGCGGTTCAGCGCTTCTGCGCGAACAGCCACGCCCACATCGCCGGGTCGGCGTAGGTGGCGTCCCAGGCATTGTGGTTGCCTTCCGGGTATTCGGTGTAGCGCACGTCGCGTGCGTTGGCGCTCTGGAATGCGGCATGCAGCCTGCGGTCGTCGTCCGGTGGCACCACATCGTCCAGCGCGCCGTGGAAGATCCAGATCGGTGTGTGCTGAAGGCGCTTGGCGATCTCCGCATACGGATCAGACTCCTGCGCGACCTGCTCGACGAACAGGGTCGGCCGCTTCGCACGCGGTGCCAGCACGGCACCGCATACCGGCACGATCGCGGCAAAGCGGCGTGGGTCGTCCAGGGCGATATTCCAGCTGCCGTAGCCGCCCATCGACATGCCGGTCAGGTACTGCCGGGCAGGGTCGGCGCCGAATTCGGCGATCGCTGCATCGAGTGCCGCCAGCGCGACACGGTTGTTGTGGCCGCTCCATTCCTCGTGGCCTGGCACCTGCGGGAACACCACCAGCGCAGGGAAGCCGGGGTGCTCGCGCAAGTAAGGTCCCAGCCCGGCGTGGGTCTGCCTGACACCATCGCTGCCGCGCTCGCCGGAGCCGTGCAGGAACAGGATGACCGGGAGGTGGGTGGGAGCGGCGGCCTGCACGCCGGCCGGAATGAACACCTGGTAGTAGGCCGTCTCGCCATCCACCTTCACCGCGCGGGCTTCGAAGCGTCCGCGCGCGCTGTCTGGAAGCGATGTGCAAGCGGTCATCATCAGAACGGCCAGCAGTGGCAGCCAGCGCGACAGCGAACGGACCATGGGCTTTCCCGTAGCGGCAGGATCGTCCGCATCGTAGTCCGCCGCGATCAGCCTGGCATCATGCGCTGCGTCACTCCGGGTGCGGGAAGCTGGCGATGATGTCCAGCTGCTCCTGTGCTTCAGCATTGCCTTCGGCGGCGGCCGCCTGCACCTGCGCCATATCCGGATGCAGCACCACCAGCAGTGGGTTCTCGCAGACCGGGCAGTCGTACTCGGTGGCGTCTTCGTCCAACTCCATCACCATGGCGCGCGAGCTGCCCTTCCATTCGCAGGCCGTGCAGGTGTACTGCTGGTCACGCCAGCCGGGCTGGAAGTAATTTTCGATCGTCGTTGCCATGGGTGTTCCAGTTGGGATCGGGTCAGCGCCCCGCGCGGTGCGGATCCGACCCTTGATACGGTCAGTGCAGCAGCACCAGGGTGGCCAGGCCGAGGAAGGTGAAGAAGCCCATCGAGTCGGTCACGGCGGTCAGGAAGATGCCGCTGGCCAGCGCCGGGTCGAAGCCGAAGCGTTTCAGCGTCAGTGGCACCAGCACGCCGGCCAACGCGGCGAACAGCAGGTTGCAGGTCAGCGCGATGGCGATCACCGCCGACAGACCAGGTGAATGGAACCAGGCGAGCACGATCAGGCCCAGTAGCGAGCCGAGCACCACGCCGTTGAGCAGGGCCACCCGTACTTCCTTCCACAACAGCGTGCGTGCGTTGGAACTGCCGACCTGGCCCAACGCCAGGCCACGCACCATCAGCGCCAGCACCTGGGTGCCGGCATTGCCACCGAGGCCGGCAACGATCGGCATCAGCACCGCCAGCGCCACCAGCTTGTCGATGGTGCCTTCGAAATGGCCGACCACGCTGGAGGCGAGGAAGGCGGTGCACAGGTTCACCGACAGCCACATCAGGCGGCGGCGCATCGCACGCCAGACCGGGCTGAACAGATCCTCGTCCTCGTCCAGGCCGGCGGCGCCCAGCGCCTGGTGCTCGGCCTGGCCACGGATGATGTCGACCACGTCATCGATGGTGATGCGGCCGATCAGGATGTTGTTGTCATCCACCACCGGCGCGGAGATCCAGTCATGGTCGGAGAACTGCCGCGCCACCTCCTGGTCGCTCTCGCCGACATCGATCGCCGGTTGCTCATCGTCGATCAGGCGGTTGATCGGCGTGGTGTCCTCATGGGTCACCAGCGAGGCAAGCGACACCCGGCCCAGGTACTGGTGGCGGCGGCTGACCACGAACAGGTGATCGGTGTGGTCGGGCAGCTCGCCGCGCAGGCGCAGGTAGCGCAGCACCACGTCGACGTTGACGTCCGCACGCACGGTCACCACGTCCGGGTTCATCAGGCGGCCGGCGCTGTCCTCGGGGTAGGACAGCACCTGTTCCAGGCGCTCGCGGTTCTCGCGGTCCATCGACTTGAGGACTTCGTCGATGACCGTGTCCGGCAGATCCTCGACCAGGTCGGCCAGATCGTCGATGTCCAGGTCTTCGACCGCGGCGATGATCTCGTCCGGGTCCATGTCGGCGAGCAGGCTTTCGCGCACGTCGTCGCCGACGTGGACCAGCACCTCGCCGTCATCTTCCGGATCGACCAGGCCCCAGACGATCTCGCGTTTGCCGGGCGGCAGCGATTCGAGCAGGTTGCCGATCTCGGCCGGCGCCAGGGTATTGACCAGGCGGCGCACCGGGCCCAGTCGGCCGCTGTCCAGTGCATCGGACAGCATCCGCAACTGGCGCGCAGTCTTGTCGTGGCGTACAGCCTCAGCCATCGCAGCTCCCGCGGGATAAGAAAAGCCGCGATCCTGGCAAGGATGCGGCAACAGGGGTGTTCAGCGCGTCATTATCGCAAGGGGATGTTTCAACGCATAGCCGCCGGGCATGGCCCGGCGCTACCAGGCGACGTGCGGCGGTAGCGCCGGGCCATGCCCGGCGAACGGGGTGTGCTGCGATCAGGACGCGTCCGCCACCAGCGCCAGCCAGCGCTCGATGGCACGGCGGTCGCGGGCGGCCAGCAGCTTGGGAGCTCGTGCGCGTAGTGCCCCCAGGTCGGCGTCGCGGATCGCGCGGCGTACTTCCAGCAGGGTGCCGGGGTGCAGGCTGAATTCGGTCAGGCCCAGTGCCAGCAGCAGTGGGGTCATTCGTGCATCACCGGCGATCTCGCCACACACCGCCACCGGGATGCGATGGCGCACGCCGGTCTCGATCACCATCTGCAGCAGCCGCAGCACCGCCGGATGCAGCGGCGAGTACAGTTCGCCCAACGCTTCGTTGTTGCGATCGGCCGCCAGCAGGTACTGCACCAGGTCGTTGGTGCCGATCGACAGGAAGTCGACCAGATCGATGAAGCTCTCCAGTGCCAGCGCGGCGGCCGGTACCTCGATCATTGCGCCCAGCGGCACGTGGTCGGACACCATGTGGCCTTCGCCTCGCAGCTGCTCGGTCAGCTTGAGCATGCGCCGGCGCACCGCCAGCAGCTCCTCGCGGGTGCTGACCATCGGCACCAGCACGCGCAGCTTGCCGTAGGCCGAGGCGCGCAGGATCGCGCGCAGCTGGGTGTCGGCCACCTTCGGCCGCGCCAGCGACAGGCGCACGCCGCGCAGGCCCAGTGCCGGGTTCTCTTCGTTGCTCAGGGTCAGGCCGGTGCGGTCGGCCTTGTCCGCACCGAGGTCGAGGGTGCGGATGGTCACCGGTCGCCCGCTCATGCCCAGTGCGGCATCGCGGTAGGTCTGGAACTGTTCTTCTTCGTCCGGCAGCTCGTTGCGCTGCAGGAACAGGAATTCGGTGCGGTACAGGCCCAGCCCGTGTGCGCCCAGCGCATGCGCCTGGGTGACGTCCTCCAGCGATTCGGCATTGGCCAGCAGGGCGATGTCGACCTGGTCGCGGGTACGGCTGGGCTTGCTGCGCAGGCGGCCAAGTTCGCGCTGCTCGCGTGCGTGTTCTTTCAGCCGCGCGCGGTAGTCGCGCAGGTTGTCGGCCTGCGGGTTGGAGGTGATGCTGCCGTCTGCGCCGTCGATGATCAGCACGTCGCCATCGGCAATGCGGCTGAGCAGCTGCGGCACGTTGACGATCAAGGGCAGGTGCAGGCTGCGCGCCAGGATCGCACTGTGCGACAGCGCGCTGCCGGCGGCGGTGACGATGCCGACCACGCCCTGCGCCTGCAACTGGGCAAGCTCGGAGGGCGCGATGTTGTCGCAGACCAGGATTTCACCGGCGAGGCCTTTCACCGCTGGCGGCCGCTCGGGTTGCAGGAAGGCATGGATGCGGCCGATCACATGGTCGAGGTCATCCATGCGGCTCTTCAGATAGGCATCGTCCATGCCATCGAAGACCTTGGCCAGGCGGTCACGCTGCAGGCGCAGCGCATAGCCGGCGCTGTACGGGCCGCTGCGGATCAGCTCGTCCAGCCCGAACAGCAGCTCGGGGTCGTCCAGCAGCAGAGCATGCAGGTCGAGGAACTCGCCCACTTCCTGGTTCAGTGCACCCTGCAGGCGCTGTCGCAGCTCGTGCATTTCCGTGCGCGCGGCATCCACGGCACGGTGCAGGCGGGCCAGTTCGGCCTCGACCTGGTGGACGGCGACCCGTTGCTCGGCAACCTCCAGTGCATGCGGCAGGCGCACACGGGCGCGGCCCATCGCGGTGCCTCGGGCCGCACCATGGCCGGCCAGCAGCTGTACCGGCCGTTGGCCGGAACTGACCTGGCCGGCGCGTGCGCGTGGCACGCTCAGTTGTCCTCGTCGAAGCGGCGCTCGAACAGGCCGACCACCGCCTCCATCGCGGCGACTTCGTCCTCGCCGTTGATCCGCACGGTGACCGGGGTGCCCTGGCCGGCGGCCAGCAGCATCACGCCCATGATGCTCTTGGCGTTGATCTCACGGCCCTTGGCGGCCATGGTCACGTTGCAGCGGAACGGCGCCAGGGTCTGCACCAGCTTGGCGGTGGCCCGGGCATGCAGGCCCAGGCGGTTGCTGACGGTGAGTTCTCGTTCAAGCATCGTCGACTATCGCTCCATTACGGGTACCCGCCGCGGCTGTGGCGGGCAGTTGATCCAGTCCCTGTTCCGGATAATTCATCACCCGCAGCAACATCGGCAGGCTCAGCGCCGACACCCGGCGAACCGGGGTACCCAGCCGGGCCAGCTGCCCGGCAAGGTTGGCGGGGCTGGCACCGTACAGGTCGGTCAGGATCAGCACGCCATTTCCCCCATCGACCCGCCGCAGGGCGGCCGAGGCGAGCGGAAGCAGGGCGTCCAGGTCTGCGTCGAACGGTACTTCGAAAGCTTCTGTTTTCAGCGGCAACTGCCGCAGGAGCCGGGTCGCCACGTCAAGCAGGGCGGTCCCGACCCCAGGATGTGTTACGAGGAGAATGCCACAGGTCATTACTGCACGTTAACAGGTCAAGGTGAATTGGCGATAGCAGCAGGAGAGGGGCACAGTGTCCCGTATTCAGTGTTGCTCGGGTCAGAGCCCTTTTCCGTTGAAAAGGGATCCGACCCCATCCGTTTTTTTCGATGCCTGACAGAGATTCATCCACGCATGGCATGGATCTACCGTGTCGACCAGGGTCGACATCTACCAACAGCACACGGAATCTGTCAGAGGCGGGGCAGTGTGGGTAGGCAGGACCGTTGGCGCCATGGGCCCAAGGCATGCCTCGGGCGGGTTGGGCAGGACGCCCAACCCCGGTCTTGCTGTGTGCGCAGGACAGCGCACACGAGCAAGGCGCCATCGAGCCCCCAGGGGTGAGGGCGCTTTGCTTGCGAAGCACTGCTTTGCAAGCGCCCGAACGCACAGCCGCCAGCGGCTGGGCCGGACCGCGGAGCGGGGTTTACGGCGTGTCCTGCCTACCCACACCGCCTCGCCATCCCACGGAATGCCGCTTTTGCTTTTGCTGTTGCCGGCCAGCGGCCGGCACTACCAGCGGGTGCCGGGCGCAGCCCGGCCGACCACCCTCAATCCTGTTCGCGGTGGTAGGTCGCCACGTCTTCCCAGCCCATCTCACGGGCGTGGCGCGCCATGCGTTCGGCCAGGAACACCGAGCGGTGCTTGCCGCCGGTGCAGCCAAACGCCACGGTCACGTAGCTGCGCGTGCCATCCCCCAGCTTCGGCAGCCAGGTATCGAGGAAATCCGTCAGCTGGGCCAGGTAGCGCTGCACGTCCGGTTGCGCTTCCAGGTAATCACGCACGCCCGGTTCGCGGCCACTCAGCGCGCGCAGGTCCGGATCCCAGTGCGGATTGGGCAGCACGCGCGCGTCGAACACGAAATCCGCCTCGGCCGGCACGCCGCGCTTGTAGGCGAACGATTCGAACAGCAGCGACAGGCGCGTGGCGTGGTCCAGCGCGAACTCGGTGATGATCCGTCGCCGCAGCTGGTGCACGTTGAGCGTGCTGGTGTCGATCACCGCATCGGCTTCACGGCGCAACGGTGCGGTCAATTCACGCTCGCGGGCGATCGCTTCGGGCAGTGACAGCCCCAGCTGGCTCAGCGGGTGGCGACGGCGGGTGTCGGCATAGCGCTTGAGCACCGCTTCGTCGCTGGCTTCGAAGAACAGCACCTCCACTTCCACGCCGGCATCGGTGGCCAGCTGCCGCCAGTTGCCCAGCTGGCTCAGGTTGGACTGGCCGCGCACGTCGATGCCCACCGCCAGGCGGCGCGGTGCACTGCCGTCATGGTTGGCCAGCAGGCTGCGCACGAAATCGGGCAGCAGGTTGATCGGCAGATTGTCCGAGCAGTAGTAGTCCTGGTCCTCGAAGGTCTTCAGGGCGACGGATTTACCCGAGCCGGACAGGCCGCTGACGATGATCAGGGTCGGGGCGGAGGGGGGTGCGGTGCTCATGGACAGGCTCTTCGAGGGACGGGGGAGTCAGGGTGTTCGCCGTTCCAGCAGGTTGCTGTGGCGGGCGATGAACATGGCCGCCGGGTCGATCCCCTTGGTGCGCAGGATGTGCAGGCGGGTGGCCGCCTCGGTCAGCACGGCCAGGTTGCGGCCGGGCATCACCGGCAGGGTGATCAGCGGAACATCCAGGTCCAGCACATGGCGGGTGCCCGAATCGCCGGTCAAGCGCTCGTAGCCATGTGGGGTGGGTTCGGTCATCGGCTTGGTCAGGTGGACGATCAGCCGAAGGTACTTGTTCTTCTTTACAGCCGTGTCGCCGAACATCTCGCGCACGTTCAGCACGCCCAGCCCGCGTACTTCCAGCAGGTCCTGCAGCAGCTCCGGGCAGGTGCCGTCGAGCACGTCCGGGGCGATCTGGGTGAACTCCGGCGCATCGTCGGCGACCAGGCGGTGGCCACGGCTGAGTAGCTCCAGCGCCAGTTCGCTCTTGCCCGAACCGGCCTCGCCGGTGATCAGCACGCCGATCGAGTAGATCTCCATGAACACGCCATGCAGGATCACCCGCGGCGCCAGCGTGCGCGCCAGGTGATAAGAAAGATGGTTCAGCAGTTCGTGGCCGCGTTTGGGCGACAGCCACAGCGGCGTACCGGATTCGTCCGCCGCCGCGCGCAGGTCTTCCGGGCAGGGCTGGTTGCGGGTCAGCACCAGCGCCAGCGGATGCGACTGCATGATCTTCTCGATGGTTTCCCAGCGCTGGCGCGGTTCCAGCGCATCCAGCCAGGACAGTTCCTCGGTACCGAGGATCTGCACCTTGTTGGGGTAGATCGCGTTGAGGTAACCGGCCAGCGAGGGCCGCCGCGAGACCGTGTTGCCGGCCTCCAGCTCACGCTTCTCGCCGGACTTGCCTGCGGCCCAGCGCAGCCCCAGCCGCTCGCGCTGCTGTTCGAACAGTTCACGGGCGGTGATGCTGGTATTCATGCGGCACTCGCAGGTGGGGTCAGCTCCAGCGCCTCGCGCAGGGCCCGGGCATCGCCGGCCGCGCGCAGGGCATCGCGGATGGCGGGCATCGAGAACAGCTCGGCCAGCTCGGACAGCAGCATCAGGTGCTGGTGGGTGTAGTGGGCAGGGACGGCCATCGCGAACACCAGGTCCACCGGCTCATCGCCACCGAAGTCGACCGGGGTGGCCAGCCGCAGCAGTGCGCCACGGGGGCGGTCCAGCGTCGGCGCGCGGCCGTGGGGGATGGCGATGCCGTGGCCGATCGCAGTGCTGCCCAGCGCTTCGCGCTGGCACAGGTTCAGGTAGATCTGTTCGGCGTTGGCCTGGCGGCAGGCCAGCAACCCGGCGGCGGCCTGCAGGACGCTGTCGCGGTCGGTGGCCGTGCAGAGCTGGGTCTGCACGGCCGCCAGGAGGTCAGTCAGGGGCATGTCTGCGGGGAACGGTGGCGATCAGCCACCATTGTCGCCCACCGGCAGTGGCGCGTGCTGCTGTTTTTTCTCCTTGTGCTTGATCACCAGACGGTCAAGCTTGTCCGCAAGCAGGTCGATCGCGGCATACATGGTCTGGGCATTGGCCTCGGCGTGCAGGGTCTGGCCGGGAATGTTGAGGCTGGCGTCGACGTGGTGTTCGGTCTTCTGCAGCTTGAGGGTCACCCGCGCTTCGCAGTGCTGGTCGAAGTGTTTGCCGATCCGGGCCAGCTTCTCCTCTACATAGGACTGCAGGGCCGGGGTGACTTCGACATCTTTGCCAAACGTTTCGATGCGCATCGGGTTTCTCCTGTGTTCGGATGTGCCAATGAACCTCTCCGCCGGGCGCGGCGGCGCGTCAAGCGATTCTGACCCTTTCGTGCGAGGCGGAGATGTTCATGGCTTCACGATACTTCGCCACGGTGCGCCGCGCTACTGGAATTCCCGACGATTTGAGCAGGTCAGCCAGCTTGGCGTCAGAAAGCGGCTTGCGTGGGTTCTCGTCGTCGATCAGGCGTCGGATCATCGCCTGGATGGCCGTGCTGGAGGCCTCGCCGCCGCCTTCGGTGTCGATGCCGGAGGCGAAGAAGGCGCGCAGGGGCAGGGTGCCGCGTGGCGTACGCACGTGCTTGCGGGCAATCGCGCGCGACACCGTCGATTCGTGCAGGCCGAGCTCGGCGGCGATCTCGCGCAGTGTCAGAGGGCGCAGCGCCTGTTCGCCGAATTCAAGGAAGCCAGCCTGTTGCAGGATCAGGCTGCGCACGACGCGCAGCAGGGTTTCGCCACGCTGCTGCAGCCCTTTCAGCAGCCAGCGCGCTTCCTGCAGCTGTGCACGCAGGTAGCCGGCATCGGCCTCGCCACAGCGGCGGATCAGCTGTTCGTAGCCGCGGTGGATCACCACCCTTGGCCCGGCATGCGCGGCCAGTGCAGCGCGCCACACGCCGTTCTGCCGCCACACCACGACATCGGGTACCACGTAGGTGTCCTGCGACAGGGGGGCGATCTGCGTGCCCGGCCGAGGATCCAGCGAACGCAGCAGGGTCACTGCAGTCTCGACCTCGGCCAGCGGCAGTTTCAACTCGTGGGCCAGCCCGGCCACGCCGCTGCGCGGCAACCGTTCCAGCGGGCCCGCGGCAATCTGTCGCGCCAATGCCAGGCCCGGTGTGGTGTCGTCCAGCACCTCCAGCTGCAGCTGCAGGCATTCGCCGAGGGTGCGCGCGGCCGCGCCGACCGGATCGAAACGCTGGATCCGGTGCAGCACGGCAAGAATCTCGTCCTGGTCGGCATGGATGGCCGGCAGCAGGGTTTCGGCGATGCCTGCCAGCGGTTCGCGCAGGTAGCCATCGTCGTCCAGTGCATCGATCAGTGCGGCACCGATGCTGCGATCACGTGCGGTCAGGTGCGACAGGTGCAGCTGCCACAGCAGATGATCGGCCAGGGTTTCGGTTTCGGCCACGCGTTCGGCGGCACTGCCGGTATCGTCGTCATCGTCGAAGCTGCCGCCGCTGCCGGCCGCGCTCCAGTCCAGTTCGGCCGGCGCCCAGTCGTCGCCGTTGTCGGCACGTTCGGCCGCTGCATCGCCGTCGGGGTTGTCACTGGTTTCGTTGGCGGCGCTGCTGCTGTCGCTGCTGTCGGCCCAGTCCAGCAGTGGATTGCTTTCCACTGCCTGCGCGATTTCCAGTTCCAGCTCGGTGCTGGACATCTGCAGCAGCTTGATCGCCTGTTGCAGCTGGGGCGTGAGCACCAGCTGCTGTCCCAACGATGTCTGCAGCCGAGTCTTCATGCCTGTGCCGAAAGGAAGGAGAGGGACCCGGCGCTAGCCGTCACAGCTTGAAGGAATCCCCAAGGTAGACGCGACGCACGTCGGCGTTGTCCAGGATCGCTTCCGGCGAGCCTTGGGCCAGCACGCTGCCCTCGGCGAGGATATACGCGCGGTCGCAGATTCCCAAGGTCTCGCGCACGTTGTGGTCGGTGATCAGCACGCCGATGCCACGCTGCTTGAGGTGGGTGACGATGCGCTGGATCTCGCCGACCGAAATCGGATCGACGCCGGCGAACGGCTCGTCGAGCAGGATCAGGCGCGGTTGTGCTGCCAGTGCGCGGGCGATCTCGCAACGGCGGCGCTCGCCGCCGGACAGGCTGGCACCGAGCTGGTCGGCCACGTGGCCCAGCTGCAGTTCGTCGAGCAGGCTGTTCAATTCGCGCTCGCGGCCCTTCGAATCGAGGTTCTCGCGCAGTTCCAGCACCAGGCGGATGTTGTCGGCCACGCTCAACTTGCGGAACACCGACGGTTCCTGCGGCAGGTAACCCACGCCCTGCTTGGCGCGGGTGTACATCGGGTCACCGGTGATGTCCTTGCCGTCAAGCACGATGCTGCCGGCATCGGCGGCGACCAGGCCGACGATCATGTAGAAGCAGGTGGTCTTGCCGGCGCCGTTCGGGCCGAGCAGGCCGACCACTTCACCGGCATCGAGGGTCAACCCGAAATCCTTGACGACTTCGCGTTGCTTGTAGCGCTTGCGCAGGCCCTTGGCGACGAGCATTACTTCTTGCTCCCGGCCGGTGCTGCCGGCGTGCTGGCCTTGGGCTGTGCGGCCGGTGCCGCCGGCGTCTTGTTCTTCGGCGGAATGACGGTGCGCACGCGGCTGCCGTCGCCGCCGGAGTTCATTTCACCGCTGCGGGTGTTGTAGACCATGCGCTGGCCGGCATTGGTGCCGCGCGCGCTGGTGACCTTGTAGTTGCCGGTCAGGGTGATGATCTCGGTCTTGATGTCGTAGTCGATGCGGTCGGCCAGGGCATCCATCCAGGTGCCATCGTCGAGCTGCTGCTTCATCTTGGCCTGCTTGCCGGTGAACACCACGCGCACCGCTTCGCCGTCCTTGAGGTAGATCTCGGCCTCGGACGAGCGCAGGTCCAGCGTGCCCTGGGTGATGACCACGCCCTGCGACAGCACAGTCTTGCCGTCGCCGGTGAGCATGCCCGACTGCGCGCCGGAATCGATGTGCATGTCTTCGTTGCGGTCGGTGGACTTGGCGAAGGCGGCGCTGGGGACAAGAAGACCAAGCGCGAGTACGGCTGCAAAGGGAATCTTCATCGGGGTCCGTTCTACCGGTGGGGGCCTCCCGGGTGGACCGGGGGCGTGCGGGTGGGGCTGCCGGCCTTGCGCCTGTCCGGAGACGTCGCAGGCTGGCGGCGGAATCAGTGCTTGGGCGTGTAGCGGCCCTTGGACTGGCTGAGGAAATGATACGTGTTGTTCTTCGAATCCACCTCGAAGCCCACGCCGGACTGTTCCATGCCGGGGCGGGTCATGGTCACCAGGGCATCGGTACGGGCGCGGTTCTCCTTGGGGAACACGTCCAGGTGGTCGGTGCGGAAGGTGGTCGGCACGGTGCCCGGTGCGGCCGGGCTGTCGCCAGCCACGTTGCCGCGCAGCTTCATCTCATCGCCCTTGGCGCTGAGCCAACCGGTCTCGGCGCGCAGGGTCCAGTGCTTGCCATCCTTGTCCGGCATCTCGAACAGCGGGGTAGCGATGTTGATGGTCTGGTCGCCGCGCTGGCGCTCCAGCAGCGGTGCACGCAGGGTGGTGGACTCCTTGCCGTGCTCATCCAGGGCGACGATTTGGAAGTCGTGCAGGATGTAGTCCACGCCGACTTCCTTGCCGTCATTGGCCGGCCCCTTGTCGCGGTTGCGCAGCGCCGCCCAGCTGCTGAGCAGGGCCGCCAGCAGCAGGCCGATGCCGAGGAGGGTGCGCCAGTTGAGCGAAGGAGCATTCATGCGCCGAACCTCGCCAGCACCGCATCGACATGGCCCTGTGCGGCCAGCAGGACGTCGCACAGCTCGCGTGCAGCACCACGGCCGCCGTCGGCACGGGTCTGCCAGTGCACGCGCTCGGCGATCCACGGATGCGCGTTGGCCGGCGCCACCGCCAGTCCGACCGCGCCCAGCGGTGCCAGGTCAGGCAGGTCATCGCCCATGAACGCCACCTGTTCCAGGCCGATGCCGTGCTGGGCACACAGGGCCTGCACGCTGGCCAGTTTGTCGCCCACGGCAATCTGGGTATCGATGCCGAGGTCGGCGCCGCGCCTGAGCGCGGACTGGCTGTTGCGCGCGGTGATCAGCACGGGGTGGATGCCGTGCTGCTGCAGCAGTTTCAGGCCCAGGCCGTCCTGCACGAAGTACGCCTTGCTCTCGTTGCCGTCCTTGTCGTAGTACAGCTGACCGTCGGTGAGGGTGCCGTCCACGTCGAAGCAGGCCAGGCGGATACGGGCCGCGGCGGCATGCAGGTGGGCGGGGAAGGCGGGCAGGGGGGACCAGGGCATCAGGGCGGCAGGCTCGGTGGGGGCGGGTGCGGCGTTACAGACTGAATGGGGTCTACGGACTGTCGGTTAAACCACCCGCGCCCGCAACAGGTCATGAATGTTCAGGGCACCGACCGCGCGGCCCTGGCCATCGACCACGATCAGGCCGGTGATCTTGTGGGTTTCCATCAGGCGCGCGGCCTCGACCGCCAGCTGGTCGGCACCGATGGTGCGCGGGTTGCGGGTCATCACATCGGCGATCTTCGCCGTGCGTACGTCCAGCGCGCTGTCCAGCGCACGGCGCAGGTCGCCGTCGGTGAACAGGCCGATCAGCACACCGTCCGCGTCGACCACGGCGGTCATGCCGAGCCGTTTGCGGCTCATCTCCATCAGTGCTTCGCTGAGGCTGGCGCCGGCGCCGACGCTGGGCAGGTCGTCGCCGGTGTGCATGACGTCGGTGATGTGCAGCAGCAGGCGGCGGCCGAGGCTGCCGGCCGGGTGCGAGCGGGCGAAGTCATCGGCGGTGAAGCCGCGCGCATCGAGCAGGGCCACCGCCAGCGCATCGCCCATCGCCAGCGAGGCGGTGGTGCTGGAGGTCGGGGCCAGCGCCAGCGGGCAGGCCTCGGCCGGTACGCTGACGTCCAGATGGATGTCGGCGGCGGTGCCCAGGCTGGACTGCGGGCGCCCGGTCATGGAAATCAGCACGTTGCCCTGGCGCTTGAGCACCGGCAGCAGCATTAGCACTTCGTCCGACTCGCCCGAATAGGACAGCGCCAGCACCACGTCGTCCTCGGTGATCATGCCGAGGTCGCCATGGCCGGCCTCGCCCGGGTGCACGTAGAAGGCCGGGGTCCCGGTGGAGGCCAGGGTGGCGGCGATCTTGCGGGCGATATGCCCGGACTTGCCCATGCCGGTGGCGACCACCCGGCCGCGGCTGGCCAGGATCGCCTGGCAGGCCTGCTGGAAGGCCTCGCCGAGGCGGTCGGCCACGGCATCCAGCGCCTGCCGCTCGATCTCGAACACGCGGCGGCCACTGGCGACCAGGCCGGCAGGGTCGACGGAACGGGGGGGCAACAGGGATTCGGCCATGCGGACGCCACGCAGCGGAAGTAGAATGGACGTACATTTTATTAGGAAAGCCCGTTGGACGCCGACACCATCCGCAATCTGATCGAAACCGGCCTGCCCGGCGCCCGCGCCGACGTGCAGGGCGACGATGGCGTGCATTTCGAAGCGACCGTGGTCTGTGACGCCTTCGCCGGCAAGATGCCGCTGGCACGCCACCGCATGGTGTATGCCACTCTGGGCGACCTGATGGGCGGCGCGATCCACGCGCTGGCACTGAAAACCGTGACCCCGGCCGAAGCCGGCTGAACCGCAGAAGATCCCGAATACATGGCCAAGATCGTTGTGACCGGCGGCGCTGCGCTGCACGGTGAAGTAAGCATCTCCGGCGCCAAGAACGCCGTCCTCCCCATTCTCTGCGCGACCCTGCTGGCCGACGAGCCGGTGGAGATCACCAACGTGCCGCACCTGCACGACGTGGTCACCACGGTGAAGCTGCTGGGCGAACTGGGCGCGAAAGTGACCATCGACCAGGGCACGCTGTCGCGCGGCAGCGCGATCGTGGTCGACCCGCGTTCGGTCAACCAGCACGTTGCGCCGTACGAGCTGGTCAAGACCATGCGCGCCTCGATCCTGGTGCTGGGCCCGCTGCTGGCGCGTTTCGGCGCGGCGGAAGTGTCGCTGCCCGGCGGCTGCGCGATCGGTTCGCGTCCGGTCGACCAGCACATCAAGGGCCTGCAGGCGCTGGGTGCCGAGATCGTGGTCGAGAACGGCTTCATCAAGGCCACCGCCAAGCGCCTGAAGGGTGGCCACTTCACCTTCGACATGGTCAGCGTCACCGGTACCGAGAACGTGCTGATGGGCGCGGTGCTGGCTGAAGGCACCACCATCCTCGACAACTGCGCGATGGAGCCGGAAGTGACTGATCTGGCGCACTGCCTGATCGCACTGGGCGCGAAGATCGAAGGCCTGGGCACTGCCCGCCTGGTGATCGAAGGCGTCGAGCGCCTGTCCGGCGGCCGCCATGAAGTGCTGCCCGACCGCATCGAGACCGGTACCTTCCTGGTGGCCGCGGCGATGACCGGTGGCAAGGTCACGGTCAACCGTGCGCGCCCGAACACCATGGACGCAGTGTTGTCCAAGCTGGTCGAAGCGGGCGCGAAGATCGAGACCACCGACGACACCATCACCCTAGACATGCAGGGCAAGCGGCCGAAGGCGGTCAACCTGAGCACCGCGCCGTACCCGGCGTTCCCGACCGACATGCAGGCGCAGTTCATGGCGCTCAACTGCGTGGCCGATGGCGT
Organism: Stenotrophomonas sp. 1L-E-5-B-C3; assembly: GCF_057292075.1. Lineage (NCBI taxonomy): Bacteria > Pseudomonadati > Pseudomonadota > Gammaproteobacteria > Lysobacterales > Lysobacteraceae > Stenotrophomonas > Stenotrophomonas sp. 1L-E-5-B-C3. The sequence continues at coordinate 9,323 of NZ_JBXAWS010000015.1, read as the reverse complement.
TGGCGTGATCAACGAAACGATCTTCGAGAACCGTTTCATGCACGTCAACGAACTGCTGCGCCTGGGCGCGGACATCCAGGTCGAAGGCCATACCGCCATCGTGCGTGGCAACGAACACCTGAGCGGCGCGCCGGTGATGGCCACCGACCTGCGTGCGTCGGCCTCGCTGATCCTGGCTGGCCTGATGGCCAGCGGCGAGACCACCATCGACCGCATCTACCACCTTGATCGTGGCTACGAGAACATCGAAGAGAAGCTGTCTTCGCTCGGTGCCACCATCCGGCGCGTGCCATGATCCTGCGCGGGAGGTTCAGCCCGCGTCGCAAGGCGCTGCTGGCGCTGGTGCTGATCGTGCTGGCGTGGCTGGGCTATGCCTGGTACGCCAACCTGGCCATCACCCAGGGCATCGAGCAGAAGGACATGGACTGGAACGGCGACGGCACGGTCTCGCGTGACGAGATCATCCAGTCGTTCTATGCGGTGTCGGTCAATGACAGCCAGGACGGCAGCCGCCATTGCCGGACCTTTGTCTGGCGCAGCAGCGGCGAGCAGATCCGGGTGGATTGCCGGACCGAGTTCAAACCGGCCGAGGAACAGAAGCCGGCTGAAGCGAAGAAATAAGAAAACGCCCGCGAAAGCGGGCGTTTCTTTTGCGCGGGGTCGGATCCCTTTCCGACGGAAAGGGCTCTGACCCCACCATGTCGCAACCGGGGTCAGAGCCCTTCCCGGGGAAGGGATCCGACCCCTGCAATCAGTTCATCGCCCTGATGGTCAGGTCCAGCGCATCGCGGCCGCTTTCACGCTGCAGCATGCGCGCCGGCACCGGGAACTCGGGCACGATCCAGGCGATCAGTTCCTTGTTGCCGTCGGCACGCGAGACCTTGGTGGCTTCATAGCTCTTGCCGGCCACGGTGATCGACTCCTTGCCGATCACGCGATAGGTCATGTTCTTGATGCGGCCTTCGTCGACCATGCGATAGGTCAGCGGCTTGCCGGCGGCCAGGTCACGGGCGATCGCCAGGTTGATCAGCAACGCGTCCATGTCACCGGCCTTCAACGCGATCGGTCCAGCGCGGTCCGGCTTGATGTCGCCGGTCCAGGTGGCCTGGTTGCTGCTCCAGTTGTAGTTGGCCTGCACGTTGCGCTTCTTCACCAGCAGCGCCGAACGGTCCTGGCTGCTGAGCGGGCGCAGCTGGCCACGCACTTCCTCGAACACCGTGCTCTGGCTGAGGTCGGCCAGCTGGTTCTTCACCTGCAGGCTGTAGCGCCACTTGTTGGCACCTTCGCTGGCCAGGGTCATGGTGCCGTTGGCCTGCATGCCCATGTAGCTGGCCAGGTAATCGGCCTTGAACGGTTCCAGCGCCATGGCCGGCAGGCTGGCCACGGTCAGTGCGGCCGCTGCGATCCAGGTGAGGGGGCGGGTCAGGGTGTTCATGCTCAGACTCCTTGGTATTCGATCAGGCGCAGATCGACGCGATCTTCGCCGTCCTCGCGTTGCAGGATGCGCACCGGGGTGGGGACACCGTTGGCGATCCAGAGAATGGTTTCGTTGTTGCCGCCGTTGGTCCGATAGACCCGCAGCGCGTTGTAGGACAGGTCACCGACCTCGACGTTCTCGGTCTGTGCTGCGGCCTGGTAGTCGTGCTGACGGACCTTGCCCATGTCCACGTAGCGGTAGTGCATGGCGGCACCCGGGCGGGCATCGCGCATGATCGCCAGATTGATCAGCAGCGCGCTCTGGTCACCCGCCTGCAGCGGGATCGGTTGCGCGCGCTCCTTTTTCACGTCACCGCTCCACTGCGCGGTGCCGGCCTGCCAGTTGTAGGTGCCCACGGCCTTCTTGCCGAGAAACAGGCCCTTGCGCACGGTGCTCTGGCTCAGCGGTGCATAGATGCCACTGCGCTCCTCGAACACCGTGCTCTGCTCGATGTTCAGGCCGAGCACGCTGGCGAAGCCGCGGCGACCGACCACCTGCATGTCCACCCGCCACTGGCTGCCGCCGGTATGGGTGACCTGCATGCTGGCATCGCCGGCCTCCTTGCCCTTGTAGAAGGCCTGGTAAGTGGCGCTGAACGGCTGCAGCGGCGGCGGCTCCCAGGCCAGCGCCGCCGGCATCGGTACGGCCGGTTCGGCGGGCGGCTGCGCCACGGGCACGGGTGCCGGCGGGGTGGCGGGCGCCTGCGCCTGGCTCCAGCCCACGGCGGGAAGCACGGCAAGCGACAGCAGCAGTGAAGTGGACAACAGGGTCGTGGTCTTCATGGAGGACAGGGACCGCAGGAGGAGGCAGGATGCCAGCCCCGCAGTCAGCGGGGCGTGTGCAATGGAGTTACCGGTTCAGGTTACCGGCGGAATCTAGGGCCAATGGGCTAAACAGGGGGTGACCGTCGAGCCAGGGCTGGCCCTCCCGTTCAGCCAGGCGGCCGCCACACAGCAGCTGCAGCGTGGCGATCAACAGCGGATGCTCTACCGCCAGCACGCGCGCGGCCAGGCTGTCCGCGTCATCGCCCGGCTGCACCGGGACACGCACCTGCGCCAGCACGGCGCCGGCATCGAGCTCCGGCACCACCAGGTGCACGCTGGCACCGTGCTCGGCATCGCCGGCCTGCAGGGCCCGTGCATGCGTGTCCAGGCCCTTGTGCAGCGGCAGCAGCGACGGATGGATGTTGACCAGGCGGCCATCGAAGCGCTGCACGAAGCCAGCGCCGAGGATGCGCATGTAGCCGGCACAGATGATCCAGTCCGGCTCAACTGCAGCCAAGGCATCACCCAGTGCCTGCTCGTAGGCAGCGCGGTCGCTGAATTCCTTCGGTGCATGCGCCCAGCGCAGTGCAGGCGCCACGCGTTGCAGCGCCTCCGCGGTGGGCCGGTCGGAGAACACGCCGACCACTTCAGCCTGCAGGCGCCCGCTGCCGATGGCATCGAGGATCGCCTGCAGGTTGCTGCCGCGCCCAGAGGCGAGCACGGCGATACGGGTGGGGGTGGTCATTGCAGCGAACTCCGGCGGATCAGCGGCCAGGTCAGCAGGCTGCCCACGGTGGCCATCAGCATGTCGGCATGCGCGTCCCACATGTCGCCCTGCTGGCCGTTGTAGGCCTCGGCGGCATCCGGCGACAGGGCCAGCGCGATGGCCCACTCGAACCACTCGTAGACCAGGCTGGCACACATCACCGTCATCACCGCCAGGGTGAAGGCCTGGCCCACCCGCAGTGCCGGCCAGGCGTGGCGGGCCAGCTGCAGCAGGGCGGGGGTGAAGCAGACGCCGAACAGGAAATGGATGAGGCGGTCGAAATGATTGCGCTGCCAGCCGAACGCCGCGTTGGGCGACCAGCCGAACAGCGCCTGCGACCACGCGTCATAGGGCACGTTGGAATACAGCCAGCGCGCTGCCACGCAGTGCAGGGCGATGAAGCCGCAGATCGCGATGAAGGCGCCATTGCCCAGCCAACCGCCGCGGCGGTCCACCCACAGCAGCGCGGCCAGGCCGATCACGGTCAGGGTGCTGTGCAGGGCCTGCTCGATCGGCCACAGCGGATGGACCCAGCTGATCGCGAACACCGCCAGTACGGCGGCGAAGGCCAGCTTCTTGGGGCCGGAGAAACGGTAGGCGGTTGCAGCGGCGGTAGTGGCGATGGCAGGCGAGGACATGTCGGGTCGATCGAAAGGGGGATGGTTCGTCTGCCTGCCGGCTCAGACGCTGAGGTGGTCGCCGCGGTCGAACAGCGCGGCCATTTCCGACTTGGACAGGAACACCCAGGCATAGGCGGCCAGGGCCATGCCCAGCGGACCGGCCAGCAGCGCCAGCCACGCCGCGCGCCGGCACCAGGCCAGCCCGGTGCGGGCCGTCAACAGGCGCGCGGTATGCAGCTGCACGAACCCCAGCACGGCCGCCAGCACGGCGATCGAGGCATAGACCGTGGTCAGCATCCAGGCATCGTCCAGCCCGCGTGAGTGGGCCACCCAGCCGCTGAGGCCGAGGAAGGCCACTGTGGCGAACCAATGGAAGCCGGCCAACGCGTAGAACAGCACTTTCAGCGTCTGCAGATGGCTGGCCAGTTGCAGCTGCGCCAGGGTCTGCCGCGGCAGCGGCGGCGGATTGCCGGAGGCGGTCATGCGGGCGTGGCGGGAAGGTCGAAGGCGGCCTTGACCTGCGGACGCAGCAGGGTGATCAGGCTGAACACCCCCAGCACGGTGCCGACTGGCGCGAACAAGCAGGCCAGGCCGGCCACGATCAGGCACAGCAGGTAGCGGCGGCGGCGGGTCAGGCAGCGGCCGGCATAGGCCACGAACGCGCCCAGGGTGACGCCACCGAACACGATGACGCAGCCGATGATGGTGAACATCCAGCCGAACAGGCGCTGCTCGGCCGGCGACGACGGCTGGCCGCCGGAATTCATCGGCAGGTTGCCGGTGAGCGCGGTGATGCCCAGCACGATGTGGATGATGAAGATCAGCGAGAACAGCGCGATCAGGCCGCCGACCACGTAGTGCGCGATGGCCAGCATGCGCAGGTGGTCGGCATCCTGAGTGCTGAACACCGGTACCGTCGCCAGCGGCGGCGGCACGGGGGCGGGCGACAAGGGGGGCGTTGCGTCCATGCGGGCTCCTGGGTTGCCGGGATCAGCCGATGTGGACGCGCTCGGCGCCTTCAGCGGTGACCACCTGGCCGATGGTCCAGTGGTCCAGGCCCTGGGCCTTGACCGCCTCGGACACGGCAGCGACCTGGTCCGGCGCGACGATCAGCACGAAGCCGATACCGCAGTTGAAGGTGCGCCACATCTCGCTGTCGGCCACCGCGCCTTCCTTCTGCAGCCACTGGAACACCGGCGGCAGGGTCCAGGACGAGGCCTGGATGTCCAGACCGAGGCCTTCAGGTACCACGCGGATGATGTTTTCGGTCAGGCCGCCACCGGTGATGTGGGCCATGCCGTGGATGGCCGCGCCGTGCGACTTCAGCAGCGACAGGATCGGCTTGACGTACAGCCGGGTCGGTGCCATCAGCGCGTCGACCAGCTTCACGCCGCCTTCCAGCTCCAGCTCGGCCGGGCGGCCGGCACGGTCGTAGATGCGGCGCACCAGCGAGTAGCCGTTGGAATGCGGGCCGGACGAAGCGATGCCGATCAGCACGTCGCCGGCAGCCACGCTGGCGCCATCCTTCAGCTCGCTCTTCTCGACCGCGGCGACGGTGAAGCCGGCCAGGTCGTACTCGCCCGGGGCATACATGTCGGGCATTTCAGCGGTTTCGCCGCCGATCAGCGCGCAGCCGGCCTCGGTGCAGCCGTTGGCGATGCCGCCCACGACCGCCGCGGCGGTGTCGATGTCCAGCTTGCCGGTGGCGAAGTAGTCCAGGAAGAACAGCGGCTCGGCGCCCTGCACCAGCACGTCGTTCACGCACATGGCGACCAGGTCGATGCCGATCGTATCGTGGCGGTTCAGCTGGTGGGCCAGCTTCAGCTTGGTGCCCACGCCGTCGGTACCCGACACCAGCACCGGCTCGCGGTACTTGTTGGACAAGTCGAACAGGGCGCCGAAGCCGCCCAGGCCGCCCATCACTTCCGGGCGGAAGCTGCGCTTGACCAGGGGCTTGATCCGCTCGACCAGCTCGTTGCCGGCGTCGATGTCGACACCCGCGTCACGGTAGGTGAGGGGGGAAGGGGCGGAAGACGGGGTGTTGGTCACGGGCGTCGGCGCTGGCAGGGGTTGAACGGGCGATTTTAACAGGCCGCATTGGCGCAAAGGCCGTATTCGGGCAACAATTCCCCCGGATACGTCGAGCCAATGGATGTCCTGATGCGCCGCAGCCTGATTTTGACCCTGCTCCTTGCGCTGAGCCTGCCGGTGGCCACGATGGCCCAGAGCGGCCTTCGCACCGAGGGTGATGTCGCCACCGCCAGTGGCGCGTACGAGGCCGAAGTGCCCGTCAACAGCCAAGCCGAGGCCGATCGCAACGGCGCCCTGGCCCGCGCCTTGAGCGTTGTACTGGGCAAATTGTCCGGGGATCGCAGCGTGATGTCGCGCCCTGGCGTGGCGCAGGCGCTGCGCAATGCCAAGGATTACGTGGCCAGCTACGACTACAAGCAGGACCAGAGCGTGGGCGCTGGAGGTGCCCCAAGCTTCCGGACGCTGCTGGTCGCCCGCTTCCGCGAGGATGACGTTGATTCGCTGGTGTCGGCGCTGGGCCTGCCGTTGTGGCCGCAGCCGCGACCGAAGCCGGTGCTGTGGCTGGCCGTCGACGACGGCAGCGGTCCGCGCCTGGTCAGCGTGCAGCAGGCCAACGCCGCCCGCCCATTGCTGAACCGCGCCATCGAGCGCGGCTACAAGCTGGGCCTGCCCAGCGGTGGTGCCGCCGAACAGGCACTGGCCGGTGCCATCTGGCGCCAGGACAGCGCCGCCGTGGCCCGCGCCTCTTCGCGCTACTCGCCGCCGATGCAGCTGATCGGCAAGCTGTACCGCGCCAACGGCGGCTGGCAGGCGGACTGGGTGTTCGTCGACAACGGCCGTGAGCTGAACAAGTGGACCAGCAAGGACGCCAACGCGATGCGCGCGATGGCGGCCGGTGCCGATGGTGCCGCCGATGCGCTGGTCAAGCGCTATGCCAAGGCCGGCGCGGCCGTGGGCCAGGCCGGCACCTACCGGGTGGTGGTCACCGGCATCAACAGCGCCGACGACTACCTGCGCCTGGCTGCCGGCCTGCGCGAGGTACCGGTGGTGCGCAACGTCACCCCGCTGCACGCCTCTGCCAGCCAGCTGGAGCTGAACCTGGAGATGACCACCGGCCTGGCCGGCTTCAACCGCATGCTGGGCGACAACGGCGTGCTGGTGCCGAGTGCGCCGCTGCCGGCGCTGCCGACGCCCATCGATGACACCACTGGCACCCCGGTGGCCCCGCCTGTCAGCAACGAGTACCGCCTGCGATGACCCTGACCCCGGAAGCGGAAATCGCGCAGTTCCTGCGCCGGCTGAAGTACATCCTGTTCGCCGGCCTGATCGGCTGGATCGTCTGGTTGCTGGCACCGATCCTGACCCCGTTCGTGCTGGCGCTGGCGCTGGCCTGGCTGGGCGACCCGCTGGTGGACCGCATCGAGGCCACCGGCCGCTCGCGCATGACCGGCGTGGTGCTGGTGTTCGCGGCGATGGTGCTGGTGATCGTGGCGCTGCTGCTGGTGCTGGTGCCGATGATCGAGCGCCAGATCACCACCCTGATCGCGGTCGCGCCGCAGGCACAGGCGTGGTTGATGGAAAAGGGCATTCCCTGGTTCGAGCAGAAGACCGGCCTGGAAGTGATGCAGTGGATGGATCCGGACCGCCTGATCGAATGGGTACGCAGCCACTGGCAGCAGGCCGGCGGCTTTGCCACCACGTTCATGGGTTACGTCTCGCGCTCGGGCTTCGCGATGGTGACCTGGGTGGTCAACATCCTGCTGCTGCCGATCCTGGCGTTCTACTTCCTGCGTGACTGGGACAAGCTGGTCGAGCGGGTCGCGTCGGTGATCCCGCGCAACCAGATCGGCACCATCAGCGCGCTGGCGCGTGAATCCAACGAAGTGCTGGGTGCGTTCATCCGCGGGCAGTTCCTGGTGATGCTGGCGCTGGGCGTGATCTATGCCGGTGGCCTGTCGCTGGTCGGCCTCAAGCTGGGCCTGTTGATCGGCCTGATTGCCGGCCTGATCAGTTTCATTCCCTACCTGGGCGCGACCACCGGCATCCTGATGGCCATCGTGGCCGCGCTGGTGCAGGCGCAGGGCTTCGACCTGAAGCTGCTGATCCTGGTCGGTGTGGTGTTCACCGTGGGCCAGTTGCTGGAAAGCTACGTGCTGACCCCGCGCATCGTTGGCGACAAGATCGGCCTGCACCCGGTGGCGGTGATCTTCGCGGTGATGGCCGGCGGCCAGCTGTTCGGCTTCCTCGGCATGCTGCTGGCGCTGCCGGTGGCAGCGGTGACCAACGTGCTGCTGCGCTACGCGCACCAGCGTTATCGCCAGAGTGAACTGTACGTGGGTGAGAAGCCGGCGATCGTGCTTGATGGCGTGGTCGACCAGCCCCATATCATCCTCCCGACCGACAAGGGCCCCGACCTGAAGTGATGGGTGTGCCGCAACTGCCGCTGGCCCTGCATTACCCGCGGGACCAGCGCCTGGAGACCTTCATCGGCGCGCCGGACGGTGCGCTGGCGCAGCTGCGTGCGATCGCGGTCGGCGCCAGCCATGATTGGGTCTACCTGGAAGGCGCGGCGGGCACCGGCAAGACCCATCAGGCGCTGGCGATGTGTTCCAGCGCGGAGCAGGCTGGCCGGCTGCCGACCTATGTACCGCTGGCCAGCGCCGCCGGCCGCGTGCGCGCGGCACTGGATGGGCTGGAGGCGCGCGAGCTGGTGGCGCTGGACGGCCTGGATGAGATTGCCGGCAACCGCGAGGACGAGATCGCGCTGTTCGATTTCCACAACCGCGCGCGCGCTGCCGGCGTGACCGTGCTGTACACGGCGCAGAAGGCGCCGGGCGAACTGGGCCTGGTACTGCCGGACCTGCGTTCGCGGCTGGGCCAGTGCGTGCGCGTGCTGCTGCAGCCGCTGGACGAGGAAGGGCGGGCCGCGGTGCTGCGCGAGCGCGCGCTGCGGCGTGGGCTGGCGATCGACGAGGCATCCATCGAGTGGCTGCTGTCGCATACCGGGCGCGAGCTGGGTGGGTTGATCACGCTGCTGGACTGGCTGGACCGTGAGTCGCTGGCGGCGAAGCGGCGGATCACCGTGCCGTTCCTGCGCCAGGTGCTGGAAGAAGGCCGGCCGCGTTACTGAGGGATGTTGTTCGGCAGGGCTGCGCCCTGCACCCGCCGAAGCCGAAGCAACGTCAACGTCAAAGGCTGGCTTCCTGAGGGGAGGCGGGGCGCTGTGGGCTTGCGGGGCCGCCGTAAACCCGTCCATGGGGGCTTGGTCGCCGCATCCATGCGGCTCACACCCCGCAAGCCCACAGCGCCCCGCCTTCGACAGGTTCCCGCGATCTGCCGGGACTGCGTACTGCACTGCTGTTGGTGGGTGTCGACCTTGGTTGATACGTGTCTTGCTTGTGGTGGGTGACGACCGTTGGTCGTCACCAGAGCAAGCGCAGCGAAGCGACCCGCTTTTGCTTTTCTTTTTCTTTTCCGTGGCTGGACGCCCACGGAAACTGTCATAGGCCGGGCGGGGTGGGTTCGCGGGGGTGTCCGCGGCATGGATGCCGCGGCCAAGCCCCCAGGGGGTGAAGTGACCCCCGGGAATTGGACACCAGATCCAACCCCGAGGGATACATGAACAGATACGACGCGCGTTTCAAACTGCAGGTCGCCAAAGAGGC